>DATGCI010000336.1:0-2934 GCA_035312185.1 bacterium | reverse complement strand
ATACATACTGGGATGCAGGTGCCAGTAATGCAGATATAGTTGCTCAGTTTGATTGGTGGGGTACAGATAATCCCGATCCTTCTCAGTTTTCTACTGCTAATGGTGGTACTATCAATCATAGTGCAGAATTATCTTCTGATCCTGGTGGTGGTTCTTCTCTGGCAAAGAGTGTAGCCAGCAGATTGGCATCATCCAGTTTTGATCCTGATAATATAGATCAAGACGATCCTGACGATTTGTGGAAATTAGCCCAGTACTACCGCTTTAAAAAAGAGATTGAAAAAGCAATTGAAACTAACAAAGAAATAATAGGCCGCTTCTCTTCTACTATCTATGCATCCAAAGCTATGTGTCAGGTATTCCATATATTCGAGAAACAAAAACGGGATGGATTAAAGATTTATCTCAAATCTATGAGGGAGAAACAATTAAGAGGAGAACTAAAAGAAACAGTAATTGACTTATCTATTATCAAATCCATAAGAGATAAGAATTATAGTCAGGCAATTCAACTTTGTAAAAATGTTCTAGAAAAATTACCCGATACTCGTAGTGAACTGCTGGCATTGCATAATTTAGTAACATTAAATAATCAAATGTCAAATAGAAAAGATGCAACTGAATATATTGATATTCTTAAGAAGAAATATCCGGATTCCAGATTAACTTTAATGGCCAGAGAAATTATGGGTGAGAATGTCGATTGGTCAGGAGCCAAGCACTATCAGACAGAAGATCCCCAGGTGGCTGAAACCGATTTGCCTGAGACCCTTGAATTATCCAGTGTCAGTCCCAACCCATTCAATCCTACCACCAATATCAGATTTGTCCTTCCTGAAGCAGCCAGAGTTGATATTTCAGTCTATAATTTGCTTGGTAAAAGAGTATGGAGTCATCAATCCAATAATTTCAAAGCCGGATACCATTCTGTAGCCTGGCATGGTGTAGATAATACTGGTAGCAAAGTCTCCAGTGGAATCTACATTATAAGAATCAGAAGCAAAAATCAGCAGGCTACGCAAAAGGTCATGTTGATGAAGTAATTCAAATAAAAATACTGAAGTTTAATTTAAAGGCAGAGTTTAAACACTCGGCTTATTATTTTTATCAACACAACTACCTCTCCCCCACCACCTTACCCCATGGGGATACGCATTTCAACGAATGCGGATACGGAGCGAATCTCAACGAGTAAAGCGGCGCAATCTGAGAATCTCTTTTGGAATTTTTACGGCATTACTTTGAGTTCGTAATTGTATTCTTATTCTATCCTGCCTTTTATTTTCTAAATACATTCAAACATAGTAAACCATTACCAGTTTATAGTTTTTGAAAAGGTCAGGGGTTGGGAGGGTAGTTTTTGGATTGTACGGCAAACCTGCCCTCTATCTTTTTTTAAGCCCCGGCTTTTATAATTATCTTTTGCATATAATAATCTCCATTATTATATTAGAAATGGTTTAGATTCAGACGGTCGATAAATGGGGAGGACCTTCTGGTTTTAAATAATCGGTATACTTAATTATATAGGTTTTTGATATGATCAAACAAGTTTCAATTTTATCCATATTTCTTTTATTAATATCTTGCAGTAAAAATCCTGTTGGTCCAGATAATCCACCTAAGGGAATGGTTTATGTTAAAGGCGGTACTTTTATCATGGGTGATATATGGGGCGGGGGCACTTTCAACGAAACTCCTACTCATGAAGTAACAGTCAGCAGTTTTTATATAGGTAAATATGAAGTCTCCCATGCGGAATATATAAAATTTCTTAACATTCTAAATCTACCCAGTGATGGTTTTTATAATGGCAATAAAATAATCGGTATTAATGATAAAGATTGTGCTATTTCACATAATGGGCTTTTATTCCATTTTGACAGCAGCTATTATGCTAATGATGAACAGTGTCCGGTCACTTTTGTTACCTGGTATGGTGCCTGTGAATATTGTAATTGGTTAAGTCAGAAGGAAGGTCTGGAGGAAGCCTATACAATCAGCAGCGATTCAGTAAAATGCGACTGGGAGGCGAATGGTTATCGCCTGCCTACAGAGGCGGAGTGGGAATATGCAGCCCGCAGTGGAGGCCGTGACGACCGCAAATGGAGCGGTACCAATATCGAGAGCGATCTGGATAATTTTTGCTGGTATGCTTCAACAACAGACATTGATGAAGATGGAAGGGGTGATAAATCATTTCCAGTTGGGACTAAGCAACCCAATGATCTGGGAATTTATGACATGTCAGGTAATGTTCTTGAATGGTGTTGGGACTGGTGTGTTCCTTATCCTTCATCCAGTCAGACGAATCCCAGGGGACCTGATTCAGGAAATTACCGTGTTTGGCGTAGTAGCAATTGGAGAGATAATGCTTGCGATTGTCGTACTACCTCAAGAAATGGACGCCCACCTTTGCTTAGCATTAAAAGCCTTGGTTTTCGCATTGCCAGACCTAAATAACTTAGATATTGTGTTCTGGTAATTCTAGATTACTTGTTAATAGTCTCCAACCCCATTACTTCTCCAAAAAAATCATCATTTAGCCATCCAGTTTCTTCTCTCAGCGACAATTACACTTCGATCCTGTCAACAATCAATACCTCTTGGATTTCTATGCCAATAACTATAATTTCTCAAGTAAGCAATGGTTAACCAAGGATATCTATGGCCCACTTTAAACATATTTTAATAATATCATTTATCCTTCTCATTACCAGATGCGATATCCTCTCTCCTGATAAAGATAAACAGGGTATTGAGATAACTCCCTTACATATCAGAACCCAGGCCGCCTTACTTAAGATCAATATTGACCACGGTTATCAAGGATCCCGGCTGATAATTAAGCGGGATTCCAGCGTAATAATTTCAGATACAATTTATCAGAAAGATACCACTATTTTGGATACAGACCTAAAATCCTCCCAGAAC
>DATGCI010000335.1:0-11601 GCA_035312185.1 bacterium | reverse complement strand
AGAAAAAATGGAACCGCTCGAATTAATCTCAGAAAAATAGGAGAAAAACATGTCAGAAAAAATAGTAGCATCAAATTGGAAGATGAATAAAAACGTTGCAGAATCAGTTGATTTTGCGGAAAAATTGTCAAAAAAACTATTGAATATAAAGAAAACAGGCGTTATATTATCTCCGCCTTATACGTCGCTCTTTAACATGAACGAAATTCTTGAAGATACGATCGTGAAACTTTCCGGTCAAAACATGCATTATCAAGACTCCGGAGCCTATACTGGTGAGATTTCTGCAAAAATGCTCAAATCCACCAATTGTGAATATGTTATTCTGGGGCATTCTGAAAGACGGCATGTTTTTAATGAACCCGACGAAATGATCAAGAAAAAAGTTGATAAAGCATATGAATCCGGTTTAAATCCAATACTTTGTGTTGGTGAGAAGCTGGAAGAAAGAAAAGCCGGAAAAACTGCTGACCGTCTCAAAACTCAATATGAATCAGCTTTTGAGAACATTTCTGAGGAAGATTTTTCCAAAAGTATCGTAGCTTATGAACCTGTTTGGGCAATTGGAACTGGTGAAACAGCAACTCCAGAACAGGCTGACAAAGCTCATAAACTGATCAGAGAATTTACAGCCGAGAAATACAGCAGTAAAATTGCTGACGATCTGAAGATTCTGTATGGCGGAAGCGTTAAACCTCACAATGCCCAGGAATTGATCGAGACAGAAAATATTGATGGATTTCTTGTTGGTGGAGCAAGTTTAGAAGTGAAGAGCTTTTATGAAATTATAGAAATTGTTGAAAGATATTTAACATAAATCAAGGTGGTATTTAGTGTACACTTTTTTATTAATATTACATATTTTTATTGCATTATTACTGATCATTACAGTATTAATGCAAACTGATAAAGGCAATGCTCTGGGCGGAACCTTTGGCGGCTCAATGGGTGGTGGTAATTTATTTGGAGCCCGAACTGCGGCTTCTATGCTATCAAAATTCACTACCGGCTTGGCTGTAGCCTTTTTTGTGGTAACGCTTTTAATCACGCTGAGTTCTGGACCTTCTGGTGGAGGAAGTGAGCAAAGCGTTATCCAGGAAAGAGCCAACAGAAATACAGCACCAGCTGCTAACTTACCCGCTCCACAGGGTGATGTACCTGTAAATCCGGGGCAAGGAACTCAACAACAACCACAACAGTCCCAAAACGAAAATACAAATTAAAAGGATATTGTATGCCGAGGTGGTGGAATTGGTAGACACGCATGGTTGAGGGCCATGTGGGTGTTTTAACCTGTACGAGTTCGAATCTCGTCCTCGGCACTGTTCTTTTTCACGAAGTAAACTAATATAAAGAGGAGTGGTTATGAAGAAATCTTTACATATTCTATTCGCAGTCTTGCTTATAGCCGGTAGCCTTTTTGCTCAGGATATAGAAGAGGCAAAAAGTCTTTTCAATGACGGATTCTACGAAGAAGCTTTAAATATTACTCAACAAATAGTTGAAGAAAATCCGCAAAATGCTGATGCAAATTTTCTTCTAGGTCGTATTTATTTTAAAATGGGAGAACTTTCTCAGGCCAATACCTATGTAAACAAAGCTATTAACCAGGATCGGGGCAATCAGGAATATCGCGAAATTAGCAATAAGATGAGAAATTTTGCTAATTTAAGATCCGAAGCCCAAAGGCTAGAAAGCAAAGGTAAATACGCTGAGGCAGTGCAAACCTACGAAGAGATGATCCAGGAAAATTCTAATTACGCTGCTGCCTATTTCCACGCTGCCCGTGTTTTATCCTTTAACCTAGACAAACCTGTTGAAGGCTCAAAATATCTTCGAAAAGCAATGGAAATCAAACCTGAAGAAGAAAAATTTCAAGAAATGTACAATGGCATTACCCAGAATCTACTTCAGCAAGGTATTACCAATTTAAAACGTAATAATTATACCCAGGCGCTTGATAATTTCAAAAAAGTGACTCAGGTTGATTCAACAAATTTCTATGGATTTTATTTTTCAGGTCTTGCTAATTTCTACAATAGTAATTATGAACAATCTATAGAATACGCTGATAAAGCTATTCAGCTCAATCCTAGATATATCAAATCCTATATGTTGAAAGGTAAAACTTACCGAGCTACTAATGAACAACAAAAAGCTGTTGAAGCCTATCAAGCTGCTCTTGAAGTTGATGATCAATATGCTGATGCCTGGGATAAATTGGGTTCTGTATATAACAAAATGAACGAAAATCAGAAATCAGCTGATGCTTATCAGAAACTTATCAAACTACATCCAGAAGATGGCCTGGCTTATACCAATCTTGGCGCCGTTTACAATCAGCTGGAAGATTATGAAAAGGCAGTCAAATATTTGGAGAAAGCAACTGAGTACAGATCCAAAGAACCAATTCCCTGGTATCGTCTTGCTGTAGCCTATAATGAAACCGGACAGACAAAAAAAGCAATCACAGCAGCTAGCAACAGCTTAAAATATAAGCCTAACTGGGGCCCGGCTCTACTAGAACTTGGCAAAGCTGAACTCAAAGAAGGTCAGCGCTCCAAAGCCAAAGTTCACTTCAGTCAGGCAGCCAAAGACCCTAGATATGAAAGTAAAGCCCAGTTTTATCTTGACAAATTGGCGAATTAAATATTCTATTAGCAAAATTTAAAGAATCTAGAAGGGGTGGTTTATAAAAATCACCCCTTTTCTAATAAAAAACTGTTCTTATCCAATATAATTCAAGGCTGAACCGAAAAATTTATATTAAATCAAACATAAGAATTTCAAATGATAAAAAAAATTATTCAAACAATAATATTTTTAAGCATTACCCTTTTTCTGTTTCAATGTTCCTTAATAAAAATCGGGAAGAGGCCTGAAATGAAAATCACTCCCATTAGAATAATTCCTGCCCCTAAAAATTTAAAGCAACTTCCAGGAGAATTGATCATTAGTGAAGGTGTGAAAATTGTTGATAAATCCGATAGGGAATTGAGCAAAGAATCTCATTATTTAGCCCAAAAATTGTCAAGAATTTTACCTGAAGAAAAGATCCTATTTGAGGAACATAAATCACCTAATAACCAGAAAAATATCGAGCTGCGGCTTACTAATAATTTTGATGAGAAAAATTCTGAAGCCTATAGTCTCTATGTTCATGAAAATAAAGTTTTAATCAAAGCTGGTCATCCTGCTGGAATTTTCTATGGCATACAAACTTTTTTACAACTACTTCCAGCAGAAGTCTTCAGCCGTCAGCAAAATTATCCCAAAGAAACAATCGCTATTCCCTGCCTAAAAATCGAAGATAAACCCCGCTTTCAGTATCGGGGAATGCACCTTGATGTAGTCCGGCATTTTTTCCCGGTCTCTTTTGTAAAACGCTATATTGATTACCTGGCCTATCACAAACTCAATACTCTCCATCTCCATTTGACCGATGATCAGGGTTGGAGGATTGAAATAAAGAAGTATCCAAAACTTACCAAAATCGGCTCAGTACGAAAAGAAACTATCATTGGAAAAACCAATCAATACGATGGCAAACCTTATGGTGGCTATTATACTCAGGAAGAAATTCGTGAAATAGTTACTTATGCTCAGGAGAACCATATCACTGTAATTCCCGAGATTGAAATGCCCGGTCATGCTGTTGCAGCACTGGCCGCTTACCCTCAGTATTCCTGTACTGACGGGCCTTTTGAAGTTCGTACTCGCTGGGGAATATCTCAGGATATTTTATGCGCTGGTAAAGATTCAACCTATATTTTTATAAAGAATATTTTAAAAGAGGTTATGGATCTATTCCCGTCTAAATATATCCATATTGGTGGAGATGAAGCCCCTAAAGACCGCTGGGAGAATTGTCCTGATTGCCAGCAAAAAATGGCTGAATTAGGACTTGAAGACGAAGAAGAATTGCAAAGCCATTTTATCGAAGAAGTTGGCAAATTCCTCAACCAACACAATCGAAAGTTGATTGGCTGGGACGAAATTCTGGAAGGAGGAATTCCTGAAGGTGCCACAGTAATGTCATGGCGAGGTGTTCAAGGTGGATTACGAGCAGCGCATCAGGATCACGATGCTATTATGGTTCCCTATTCTCATCTTTATTTTGATGGATATCAGGCTGATCCTGCCATAGAACCACTTGCAATCGGCTATTGGGCGCCGCTAAAAAAAGTCTATAATTTTCAGCCAATTCCTGAGCAGCTCGATCAAAACCAGAAACAACATATCCTTGGTGTAGAAGCAACTTTATGGACAGAATATATCTCTACTCCCGGTTATGCCGAGTATATGCTCATGCCCCGCATGAGTGCTTTGTCTGAGATTGCCTGGTCGCCAAAAAACAATCGCGATTGGTATAGTTTTTCAGATAGATTACAAAAACAATATAAACGCTATATGGCTATGGAGGCCAATTTTAGAATTCCTACACCTCAAATTGATGATATGATCGTTCTTGATAATGCTTCAACAGTTGAGATTGAATCGTCTATTGATATAGGAAAAATTCATTATACTCTGGATGGCAGCAAGCCGAGCTTGGGTTCACCTGTTTACGATGATCCAATTAATATTGATGACCATACTCTTCTTAAAGCCTCAACTTTTCTTCCTAATGGTCGTAGTAGTAGTGTTGTTAATTCAAAAATTATGCTCAATAATAATGCGCCTGGAGGTTATTCTTATGGCCTTGAATACAAATATTATGAAGACAATTTTAATTCTTTTAAAGAATTAGAAAATGAAATTCCCAGACTAACTGGCTCCACTTATTACTTCAATATTGGCGATTTAAAAAGAAGACCGGACAATTTTACTTTTCAATTTTCTGGTTATCTCAACATTGAAAAAGCAGGCCAATATACATTCTATTTAACTTCAGATGATGGTAGCCAATTAATTATCAATGAAAAAATTGTAGCTGAAACACCAGTTTACATTCAGCAGCCGATTACAGGTAGTATTTATCTTGAAAAGGGCCAACATCCCATAACAATCAATTTGGAAGATATTGGTGGTGCTGAAGGCCTTCATCTGGAATATGAAAGTTCTGATCTACCTCGGCAGGAGATTGCCCCCTGGAATTTTGTTCACAAAAAATAAATTAGGAGAATGATTTTGGATTCTATTGCAAAAAGGACTGAATTTGCCAGCTCCGTTTTTGAACAATTAAAAGACAATTATCCTAAAGCAGCGACTTCTCTGAATCATAGTGATCCCTGGCAATTACTGATCGCTACAATTCTATCTGCTCAATGTACAGACAAACAGGTAAATAAAGTTACCAAAGTTCTTTTTAAAGAGTATAAAAATGCGCAAGAACTGGCTCATGCTGATATAAAAAAAGTAAAAAAAATAATACGCCCGACTGGCTTTTACAATAATAAAGCCAAATCAATTAAGGGCGCTTCCCGGCATATCATTGAAAATAATGGCGGGGATGTTCCTGATACAATGGATGAACTATTAAAATTACCGGGAGTTGGCCGTAAAACTGCCAATGTAGTTCTGGGAGATGGTTTTGATACTCCCGGAGTTGTAGTTGATACTCATGTTAAGCGGCTTTCCAATCGGCTGGGACTCACTGAAAATAGCAATCCAGAAAAAATTGAACGGGATATTATGGAGATCCTACCTGAAGAAAGATGGACACCACTTGGGCATTTAATGATTGCCCATGGTCGAGCTCTCTGTAAAGCCCGTAATCCAAAATGTGAAGATTGCTTTCTAAAAGAGGATTGTCCAGCGGCTGAAAATTTTTTAGATGAATAGATAATTGACTTGTGGTGAAAAAAAATTACAATAAATATGGAGAAATATTATGGGATTAATTGGATGCCATGTATCAATAGCCGGCGGTGTAGAAAATGCCCCGGGTCGAGGAAAAAATTATGGCTGCGAAGCTATGCAAATTTTCACAGCCAATCAGCGACGCTGGAAATCAAAACCTATTTCTGACCAATCTGCAGAAGAATATAAAACTGAGATTGATAAAAATAATATACAATCAGTAGTATCTCACGATAGCTATCTCATCAATCTTGCCAAACCGGACGAAGATAAGCGACAAAAATCTCTGGATGCTCTTTATGAAGAGATATTGCGGTCTGACAAACTCGATATTCCCTATATTGTACTCCATCCCGGTTCCCATTTGGGCAAAGGCGAAGATTATGGATTAAAACTTATCGCTGAAAGTCTTGATATAGTAATTGAAAAGACCAAAGACACTACTCCCCTGCTCCTTCTGGAAACAACGGCCGGTCAGGGTACAAATCTGGGCTACAAATTTGAGCATCTCAGAAAAATCATTGATCTATCAGATAATCAAGAAAAACTGGCAGTTTGCTTTGATACCTGTCATGCTTTTGCAGCCGGTTATGATATAAGAGATGAACAGGGTTATAACAAGACTTTTACAGAATTTGATGATGTTATCGGAACAGATCTTCTTAAAGTTTTCCATTTCAACGATACTTTAAAAGAGCTGGGATCAAAGAAAGATCGCCATGCTAGCCTGGGAGACGGACTTTTAGGATGGGAACCTTTCAAAAGAATTGTCAGAGATAAAAGATTTGAGAACGTTCCCATGCTTCTGGAGACTCCTGATCAGAAAAAATACAAACAGGAAATTGCAACTTTGAAAGAAGCTAAAGAGGAGAAATAAAGATGAGCAAAAATTATGATATAGCAATTATCGGCAGCGGCCCGGGAGGCTACGTAGCTGCCATTCGTGCTGCTCAATTAGGCCATAAAGTTGTTTGTATAGAAAAGGAAAAATTAGGCGGCGTTTGCCTCAATTGGGGCTGCATTCCCACAAAAACACTTATAAAAAACGCTGATATGTGGCATGAATTCCAGAATGCTAAAAAATTTGGATTTAATTTTGAAAATGCAGAGTTTGACTATTCCAGTATTCAGAAAAGGAGCCGCAAAGTAGCGCAAAGGCTTTCAAAAGGTGTTCAATTCCTGTTCAAAAAAAATAAAATTGATACAATTTATGGCCATGCCCGTCTAACTGATAAAAATACAATTGAAGTAGATAAAAGAGATGATAAACTTGAAAAAGTTAATGCCGATAATATCATAATTGCTACTGGTGCCCATCCTCGCTCTATTCCTGGAGTAAATATAGATGGCGAAAAAATATTATCCAGTCGAGACGCTTTGCAATTAAAAGAAGTTCCCGATTCTATTGTTATCATTGGTGCAGGTGCGATTGGAGTTGAATTTGGATACATTTTCAATAGTTTTGGTACTGATGTCACAATTGTCGAAATGATGCCTCAGTTGTTACCAGTAGAAGATGGTGAAATTGCAAAAACTCTATTGCGGGAATTCAAAAAGAAAAAGATCAAAACTCACACGGATACAAGGGTAAAAGAAATCAACATAGAAAATGATTCTGTTCAGGTGACAGTAGAGAAAAAAGATGAAACCGAGATTCTTTCGGCAGACAAAACTCTCATGGCTATCGGTGTTCAGCCCAATATCGATGATTTAGGACTGGAAGCAGCTGGTGTTACAACAGATTCTGGAGCTATAAAAGTTGATGAAAATTATTGCACAAATGTTGATAATATTTATGCAATTGGTGACGTGATCGGTGATCCCTATCTTGCTCACGTTGCCTCAGAAGAAGGCATTCAGGCTGTAGAACACATTTCCGGCCATAATCCTGAAAAATTAATCTATAACGCTGTTCCTGGATGCACCTATTGTCAGCCCCAAGTTGCCAGTGTTGGATTAACAGAAAACGAAGCTGCTGAAGAGTTTGATGATCTAGCAATTGGTACCTTTCATTTTCGGGGTAATGGTAAAAGTATTGCGACTGGAGAAATTGCCGGTTTAGTCAAAGTAATTTTTGATAAAGAAACCGATATTATAGTCGGTGGTCATATAATTGGTGCTGAAGCTACTGAATTGTTACCCGAGTTGACTCAGGCAGTTACCATTAAGATGACCTATGAACAGCTAACAAAATCTATCCATGCCCATCCCACTATGTCAGAATCCATTCATGAAGCTATATTAGATGCCAATAACAGAGCAATTCATCAATAATTTTATTAAACTGAGGATTCATTATGCCTGATGAACTTCTGATTCTTGACCTGGGGAAGAAAGATTATAAAGAGACCTGGGATTTACAAAAAGAGCTTCAAAAGAAAAGAATAGATGGCGAAATAAATGATGTCTTAATTCTTGTTGAACACTCACCTGTTTATACCCTGGGAAAAAATGCTGACGATGATAATTTAATTGCCACGGAAAAATTTCTAAAGAATCAGGGTATTGAGGTTTACAATATTGATCGAGGCGGAGACATCACCTATCACGGTCCTGGCCAGCTGGTTGGTTATCCAATCTTCAATATACGGGAAATGGATCTGGGTATTAAAGATTACGTGTATAATGTTGAGCAGGTTTTGATTAATATGCTTAAGAATTATAATATTGATGGCGATAGAATTGAAAAATTAACCGGCGTCTGGATTGGAAAAGAAAAACTTGCAGCTATCGGGATTAGAGTTTCCCGCTGGGTCACAATGCACGGTTTTGCTCTCAATGTCAGACCTGATCTCACTAAATTTGGTGGCATTATTCCCTGTGGTATAACTGACAAAGGTGTAACCAGGATGATAGATTTAAATCCTGAAGTTAAATGGAATCATGTCAAAAATATGGTTATTGAAAATTTCCAGAAAATTTTTCAGTATAATAAAATGGAAAAAGTAACCGAATCCACTTTTTAATTCAAATATTTAGCGTCCCTCAACGTGCAATAATTTTGTAGTTTTATTTATGGTTCGGAGTGTTAGATAGATTATCGCACCGGTAACAAAGAAAATTATCCAGGGCAGATCAAGTTTAAGTATTCCTTTTGATATAAAATTCCCCAACAATTCAAGAACTGTGAACGAAACAATTATAGTAAAAAATCCTGAATATTCCCTCTTGAGCACACTTCTGAACAGAAAACGAAGTTTGGGAGTTTTCCACTTTTTAATTTTGGGAAAAAAGGCGGGGACATTTTTAGCCCACTCATCATATTGTTGACCAAATTTTTTTCTTAAAAATTGTTCTTCCGCATACATGATGCGCTCATAATAGACAAAAAAAGCCAGCACACTGATTAAACTAAACCACCAGACCTGAATAAATAAATTCATACCTAAAAATGTAATAAAATTTCCCAGATAAAGGGGATGCCGGACCACCGAATACATTCCCCTGGTATTCAAAGTCTCAGCGACCTGACCGTCTGTGCTTCTTACTGAGGTGCCTTTCGGTGTATAACCAATAGTAAGCGACCGTATTGTTAGCCCTAAAAAGGATATGCCTATACAAATTATTCCGAAAATACCACCAGCTGTTTCTCCAATATAAACTTCTAGATTTTCGTAATTGCGTAAAGCAATCAGTAGAAGGGGGAAAATTAATAAGGGAAAATAGCTGCGTCTTTTAAAAAGCCAGTTGCCCTGTTTTTCTAATTCCTTCTTTAAGGCCATTCTACTCCTCCAAATCAATTTTATTATAGCTAAAAAAGATTATCGAAATATTTTCTAAATTTTATTAACAAAGCGAAATTAACAAGAGGTGGTTTCAAACCCCAAACCCATTTACGATTACAATTTAATCAATAAGTCTATAAATTCAAGGATATTTTATTGGGCCATATTTATCTTAATCAAATTATTTTAGTAATTGTTGGCTATTTACTAGAAAGATAATAAAAGTGATTCAAATCACACATTGAATAAATAGGGTTTACAAATTCCAATTATTTTTTTAAAATTGATATGCATTCCAAAGTAGGCCTACCCCTGCTTCGGGTGTGCCGTGTTATCCCTCTTTATCTACCTTTTTAGCTCGGAGTGGGGTCAGCTCAGATTTTGGGAGAGCGCTTCATCAGTGCTCTCCCTTTTTTTATTTCTTTTTAAAATTTTATTAATCCTATCATGCAATTTTCGAAAATTATTTTTTTTCTTGTTTCTTAGTATTTTTTTTGGTAAATAGTATGATTATATCTATATTTGGGGAATTATAAAAATAATTATTTGCCAACCCTAATTTTTATACTGGGAACATCTATGAGTCAATACCGGGCTAAAGCGACACCAGCACAAAAAATAATTCTATTAATTTTAATCCTGATCATGGTCGGTTTTGGAATCTGGATATTAATCTCAAATTATGAACCTGATAAAATAGAACCGGGAATTCAGGTTAATGCCACTCCTATTCAGGAAAAGATTACTGAAGATATAACTTTTCAGAAAGATGAATTTACGATCATACCTCTCGCGTCCTTTGAAATCAAAGGGAAAATATTGTCAAAAAAGAGGTACCGATTGGGCAAAGAATCGGACTTATCCCCTTTTGATCTGGCTTTAGGTTGGGGCAAAATGTCCGACGAAAGTGTATTAGAAAAAATTAAGATATGGCAATCGGGAAGATGGTATCGCTGGAAGACAAAAAAATATCCTATTCCAAGGCGGGAAATTGAAAAAAATAGTGCCAATATGCACATTGTGCCGGCTAATAAAGATATTAAAAGAAAAGTTAAAGGTGCAGATGAATGGGATATTATTGAGCTAAAAGGTTATCTGATTAAAGTGATTGCTGAAGATGATTGGATCTGGAAAAGTTCACTGACCAGAAATGATACTGGTGACAATGCCTGTGAACTGATCTGGGTTGAGGATTTTGAGGTAGTATCTGAATAATTTGTAAAATTTGGTGGGAAAGCATCAGTGAAGAAATTAAGCCAACGTAGATTTTTTTAAAATGCCGATAGATACTATTACAAGTCCGCTGCTCTAAATTATAATTGTGGAGCATAAAATGAGAAGGGCTCCAAAATTGGAGCCCTTTTTTGTAGCGGAGCAGGGATTCGAACCCCGGACACGCGGATTATGATTCCGCTGCTCTAACCAACTGAGCTACCCCGCCATGATTTTCTTTCTCAAAAAGCGGCTGCAATTTAATAATAATTAGATTTATCAGCAAATTTTTTTCAAGATTTATCCGATTTTTTAGGCAATCTTATTCTTACATGTAAAAATCCAGTTAATTTCTTCGGAATATACTCGTTGGAATATAAATTTTAGCCACTTGAAAAAATTGATCATAAGGAGGACTGTGTGTACGAAGATAAAAAATTTGATGTTGTAGTAGTTGGCAATGCCGGAATTGACACCAATATTTATCTTCCGGGCAAAGAGATCAATTTTGAATGTGAGGCCAATTTTACAGAAAATATTGATTATGTAGGGCAGGCCGGAGGATATGCTGCTCGTGGATATGCTCAGCTGGGCTACAAGACGGCCTACGTCGGGTATGTCGGTGATGATCATAATGGCGAATTTCTGCTCAATGAATTCAAGTCTGATGGTATCAACACAGAGGCAGTTTTCATAGACCCGGCTGGAACCTGTCGGAGTATAAATTTTATGTATAAAGATGGCAGACGCAAGAATTTCTACGATGGAAAAAGTCACATGGATTTGAAACCGAATATTGAAAAATGCAAATCGATTCTAAAAAAATCAAAAATCGCCCATTTCAATATTCCCAACTGGGCTC
>DATGCI010000334.1:0-15877 GCA_035312185.1 bacterium | reverse complement strand
TACCAGAAATAGAAGCACTGTGGATAAGACAGAAGAAAAAAGCAGCCTTTTTTTAATTGTATCGGATTCGTAAGAAAGCTTTTTGACTATGCGAGGCGCATCTTTATAATGCCGGTCGCAATAATAGACCTTTTTTTCTTTCATGTATGGTACACCGTGTTCAACTTTGTATTGATAAAGTGTTTCTTTGGGGCGAGTATTAGCGCGACCGCAGATTCGGCAGGGCTGAGCCTTAAAATGAGGCCGGGTGAACCACCAGGCGCCAAATAAAACCCCTATATGGCAGGCTATTAGAAAAATTAGTACATCAAGGTTTTTCCTTTTGAAGATCATTTTTATCGCTTTTAGAAGCATTTCCATATTCTGGCCTCAATATTATTATCAAGATATTTTACAAATAATTCCTGAGAAAAATAAGTTGAATTTTTTAGTGATTTCTGAACCGAATTTATTGAAATCTAACAACTTTTGCTGTTCTTGCTGATCTATGTAAAAAATATTGGATAGTTAAATTGGCAAAGTATTATCAACTATTTACTAGGCACAACTATTATTTGATAACCTCCACCAGCATTCTTTGGAATTTTTGTATATTGATAATAAGAAAGAAAACCCTGTCTGAAAATGGTTGAATTACAGGCCAAAATTTAGTAAAGTTGGTTTGTATGAATACCTAACAAAGTGAAGTTTATCTATGAATTCAGGCAAAATTAAATGGAAAAATTCCGATAATCATAAAATTGGCCCTATTTTTTTGACCATTATCCAAAAAAAGAATTGTGTTTTTTTTGAGAATAATAGACGAGAGGATTTTAATTTAAACCGGGAGGTAAAATGAAGAAATTAATGGTTGTTATGTTATTATTTTCTCTGGTTCTTGTTGGTAGTGAGTTCACTCTGTTACCGCGAGCAACAGAATATACGCAACCTTTTTTCGAGAAATATCCTGAGTACAATGGCAAAGACGTTACAATTTTTGTAATGGATACAGGAGTTGAAATGTCATTGCCAGGCTTGAAGAAAAATCCAGATGGCTCAGTAAAGGTCGTTGATGTGTTTGATGCGTCGCGCAGTGGAGATGTGGAATATGTCAAAGCTGAAACCAAAGAGATTGATGGCGAGGTCCATTATACCGATGGTGAAGATATTTTTCTGTCTGATTATAGTGAATTTGAGCTAGAAGGTAAAGATGTCTATATTGGTGTTTTGAAAGAGGAAACATATAAAAATGGACAGGCCAGTGACATCAATGGTAATGAAGAAAGTGGCGATGAATGGGGCTTTTTGGCTTTTCAAAATGATGCTGACGAATGGACTGTGGTAATGGATACTGATATGGATGGAAGCCTGAAAGGTGAAACACCTATTCACAAATATAGTAAAAACCATAATTATCTCATGCTCCCCCGTAAAAATCCACTTTTTAACCATAAGTGGATGTCTCTAGCGGTCAACTTTTATCCCAAAAGGAAGGTTGTCAATTTTCATTTTGACGATGGTGCTCACGGAACACATGTGGCTGGAATCGCCGCTGGATATCACATCAATGGTGATGATGATGTCAATGGACTAGCACCGGCTGCCAAAGTTGTCAGCATAAAAATTGGAAATGGAGCCTGTCCGGGTTCTGCCACAGTGACCGGATCTAAAAAACGCGGTCTGGAATTTGTAGAAAAATATATGGAAGAACATGGTGGCTATGGCGTAATTAATTTGAGTTATGGTATCGCTTCATCTAACGAGGGTTTTTCTGAAGCCGACCATCTCTTTAACAACTTTGCTAAAAACAATCCCAATGTAGTTGTGTGCGCTGCTGCTGGAAATGAAGGTCCGGCTGTTTCATCGATTGGCACACCAACTGCTGCCCAATTTGTTATTTCTACTGGAGCAGTTATGTATCACACGACAGCCCGCGATAAATATGGCTGGGAATTGAGCTCGCCGAGAATAACAGATTTTAGTTCACGAGGCGGCGAAGTTGCCAAACCGGAAGTTATTTCTCCAGGTGCTATGATTTCCACAGTTCCTGAATGGTCGGGGGGCGATTTCTACTGGGGTACCAGCATGGCCTCGCCCTATACAGCTGGCGAAATGGCGTGCATATTAAGCGGACTTCAGCAGGAAACTGATTCTGAGATTTCCTCAGCATTAATTCAGTATGGATTGCGCAAAACTTCAAAGCCTCTGGAAGATTATGATCTAGTTGACCAGGGCTCTGGTATGATCGATATGCTGGAATTGTATGAATGGCTCAAAGATGAACTTGACAAACCGCTTCCGCCTAATTACCAGATTAAAACTGAGGCTTTTATTCCAACAGTTCCTAAGAAAAAGAGCAATTCAATTTACTGGCGTATTTATGATACAGAGGACATCATAGATAAATGTGAAGTTGAAGTTGAAGCAATTTTTCCTGAGAAAACACCGCAAACCAAGCTGGATGATTTCTTCATCAAGTATAAAGTTGATAGCGATTCCCGCTGGGCTGATCCTGTTCAACGCAATATAACTCTGCTGCGGGAAAACAATGCCAGCATCGATGTTGAAATCGATCCCGATAATATAGACCCCAATTCTTTTAAAACCGCACGAATCACCCTGACACCTGATCGTAAATATCAGGAGATCGGTCAGGAATTTTGGGTAACAGTGATCAATCCAATAAAATTTGATAAGGGAAATGATTATTCTTATAATGTGGAAGGTGAAACTGTCAGACCCGGCCATACAAATCGCTATTTTATAGCTGTACCTCATGGAGCAACATCTATGAAAATAAGACTGAAAGCTGCTGAGGATAATTATGCCATGGTAACACCATCAATTTTTGACAAACATGGATTACCAGCCGAGCGTTTGCATTCTATTTTCACTGATAATGATATTTATGAAATGGAAAAGGAAATCACTGATCTACAACCGGGTGTTATGGAATTAGTTGCTTTTGGCGGATTGAATGCAGAAGAGGATTCCGAATATGATCTGGAAGTTTCTTTCTGCGGAATTCAATTTGACGATGAAAAAAGTAAAAATTTGAGATTCACAAGCGGAAATGGGCCTTCATTTTCAGGTACAGTTACCCCTATACTGGACAGCTATAGACACACTCATTTGAAAGGCTCAATTGAAGGCTATGTCAAAGATCATAGTCTCTCATTTGGCAATAGCGATACCCTCTCAGTGCCTTTTGATAAAAATAAAAATGATGGCACAGTTAAGTTTAAAATTCATATGCCGCTTAAATACCATTCTAATTTTACCGATCTGGTCATACTGGCTGAAAATACCGCCGGCAAATTTGTCAAAACTGGAATAGTTTCAGCAAAAGGCAATACCTTTACTCTGCCGTCCTCATTACCTGAAGGGCATTATACTCTCAAAATTATGGTCGCTTATGCTGACTATGTTAAGAAAGAAAAGTTTGATCTTCCTCTGGAAGAAATTCATACCTTTTCAGAAGATTATTCAGGTCACTATGGCTTTCCTGGTGAAGCTCTTTATAGAGGAATGGATTATTCTTATAATGTCAATATTGACGATGCTCCCCCGATGATTCCATCAGGAACCTGTTACTATGGTGAAGTTGAACTTATTAGAAAAGATAAAACTGTCGCTTCCCACAACATCAGGTTGAAAAAAGAATAAGGATCTATCTTATATTTTGATAAAGGCTCTGTGGATTTTGAATTGTCTGCAGAGCCTTTTTTTTGTTTGCCTCTGGAGAGACACCAAATTAATTAGCAGTGATCAGACCTCTTTCCACTAAGTTCTCATATACAGCTGCTAGGTCACCATCTTTTTTGGATTTGACAATCTCTGTAAATTTTGGCTTTAGAATTAATTTGTTGACGATTCTTCTAATAATGTTCTGAAATGAATAGCTATTATTTGTTTTAATGTCTTTGGCCAGTTTCTGTCCGGTTTGAAAAGCTTCGTCCTGAACCTCCTGGTTTTCAGCGACGGGAACATTCACAGTGTTGGAAGCGGTTAACATTCCTGAAATGTAACCTCTCTGAAATACACCATCTCTTGGCAATCCTGCCAGATAATCGGCAACTTTTTTAGCACCCTGGCCGCCTGTTGTCGAAAGGGTAACCACATATTTACCACCAAAAATGTCAGAAGTCATGTATTCAAACATACCAAAACGTTCAATCAAACGTTTCATCATAGCATTAGGTGCCGAAGCATAATTTGGTGAACCTAGAACAATGCCATCAGCACTGGCAAATTTTTCCTGCAAAATTTCAAAATCATCGTCCAGGGGACAACCGCCTTTTTTCATGCAGAAGTCACAGCCAGTGCAAAACTCGATATCAAAGTCGGGAAGAAAAATTTCCTCGGTCTCAGCCCCCATTTGTTGGGCTCCTTTGAGCACCTGTCTTAAAAGGGTTGCTGTATTTCCATTGCGTTTGGGACTACTTGTAACTCCAATGATTTTCATGTTTGTTCTCCTTTTTATTTATAGTTTTTATTTTTTATAGAGGAAGAATGGATGATGAGGAAGAATGGATGGTTGATAGAATGGATGAGTGGAGGTTGGGCAGTTTGGATTTTGGTATTTCATCATGATTCCTTATTGACTTTTGTTAAAAAAAACTGTATACTATTGATGAAGAAAGTAAACTCTAAGTATATCAAGTATACTGACAGTATACAACAAAAATTTATAAAAGTCAAGAAAAGGAGAAAATTTTTGGGAAATTTATCAAGAAAAGAGAGAGAAAAGTTATTTAGAGAATCGGTTATGATTGATGCTGCCGAAAAACTTTTTGCAGAAAAAGGATTCGATTCGGTAACTATGAATGAGATTTCTCAGAAAGCAGAATTTACCAAACGGACACTTTATCGTTATTTTACCAGTAAAGGTGATCTTTTTTTTGCAGTGGCCTTAAAGGGCTTCAAACAGATGGTCAAATATTGTCAAAAAGGGTTTGAAACCGGTGAGAAAAGTTTTGAAAAATTATCAAATGGCTTACACGCCTACCTGGATTTTGCCAGAAAAAATCAGCAAACCTTTCGTATAATAAACAATGTGGGATACATTCGCAGAAAAACTACAAATAGTCCAAAACTTGAAGAGTGGAAGAAATTCAATGATCAATTATTCAAAAGCATTGCTGATTTGATGGCCCAGGGCAAAAAAGATGGAAGTATCAGAAAGGATATTGAGCCATTGAAAGGAACTTTGGCAATTATGTTTATGTCGACTGGTTATTTTAGGCTTTTGTCGGAAACTGGGGAAAATTATGCTGACCATTTTGGATTAGATCTTAATGAGTTCAGCAATTATTCGCTAAATCTTTTGCTTGAAACTGTAAAATCATAATTAATTGAAAGGCTTTAATCATGGTTATTAATAATTTTGTAATTCTAAATTTATTGGGTTTGATTTTAATTGGCTTTTGTTTTGGGGCCAATGATTTCGATGCTGAATCTGTTAGCAATTTGCAAATCCGCTGTCCGGATTTTGCCAATCAGGCTGCGATTCCACAAAAATATACCTGTCAGGGTGAAGAGCTATCACCGCCTCTAGAATGGAATTCTGGTCCGAACGCAACTAAAAGCTATGCGATAATTGTGACTGATCCGGATGCACCGATTCCCTTTGTAACTATCACTCATTGGGTTATTTATAATATTCCAGTAGATCAGAATTCTTTGTCACCGGGACTACCGGAAAAGCAGCAGCTTGAGAATGGAATCAGGCAGGGTAAAAGGTCTTTTGGTAAGCATTCTTACATGGGCCCCTGTCCTCCATTTGGTGAACATCGGTACTTTTTTCGAATTTATGCTTTGGACAAAATGCTGGATTTAAAGCCAGAAAAAGCCAGCCGAAAAAAATTATTGAAAGCAATAGAAGGGCATGTAGTTGGCTTTGGGGAAATGTATGGAGTGTTTTCCAAATAAATTTTCACAGTTTTAATATCATCCTCCGAAAAAAGGCCTTCAAGAGATAATTTTTAATATTGGGTAATTATAAATAAGTTTGGTTCCCTGAATAGGGGTTGATTTTCTCTATAAGCTAAAATTGAGTAGGACCTAAAAAATATTTTAACTTTTTATAAATGAATGTGTCTAATAATTGATGTTAACAGGAAACAGGGATAGGCCTGTTTAAATGAAAAAGGGTGTTTCAATGGGATTTTTCAAGAAAATAGATCGGATTTGGTTAATCTTTGCTTTGGTTCCGATCTTCTTTTTTAGTTGTGGTCAAAAGATAAATAGTCATTATATCGACAAAGAGGTTGCCATTGATGGCAATACAGGTGAATGGCAAAACAAGCTGGTATATTTTAAGAATGAAAACTTGAGTGTTGGTGTTGCTAATGATGATAAAAATATCTACCTGTGCTTGATCAGTAGCAACATTGATCTAAATCGAAGCCTGTTTCGAAATGGGTTGGTTACCTGGTTTGATATTAATGGCAAAACCAAAGAGCGCTTTGGCATAAAATTTCCCCGGGGAATGGATCCTGCCCAGAGAAAAGCCATGCAGACAAATCGTCAAAATCAAAATCGGCCTGATCAGAGATTTTCTAGAGGGCGCGATAATGTAATGACCCAATTCGAAGTTCTCTCTGTTGATGGTTTTCGCCAGCTTAACCCAATTCATAACAATACTCACAACATTTCCATGCAACTTAACCGCCAGCCTGATCATCTTGTCTATGAACTCAAAATACCCTTTAAAACTCTGAATAGTCACTCTCAATCACTGGCAATTAAAAAAGGTGATAGAGTGGGCATCGGGTTTGAATTGGGAGACGTTGAGCAGCCGGATGGTACGGGACAGGGTCAAAAAACCGGAGGAAGAAGTGGAATGTCAATGACCGGAAGTGGGCAGATGTCTGGCAGCCGGGGCTCAAGGCGAGGTCGTGCGCAAAGTATGAGTAGTTCATATTCAAAACTGGATACCTGGATGAAAGTAACTTTATCTACCGAAAGTACATCGACAAAAAATGAATAAAGGCTCGTTATTTTGACCATTATCCCAAAAAAAAATAGAAACAAGCATTTTTAGAATTGATGAGAATGAAGTATTTGATAAATAGTAATTTACATTCAAAAATGGAAAATAGTATAACTTTTTGCTTCAGTTTCTATCTAATATTGAAGTAGAAATCTTAATTGGAGGTTAATTTGATTAACAAAAAATTTTTAGGAATATTGATCGTAATATTGGCTTTGGCAGGTTCATTGTCTGCCGTGGAACCGGCTCTACCCAATTCACAGGTTCAAGGCACTGTTATTGATTCTTCCCAGCAGGTACCTTTGGAATACGCCAATATCATTTTATTTAACCAGAACGGTGATGAGCAGGTTGATGGCACAGTAACTGACCAGTCTGGGTATTTCAATTTTCGCAATATCCCGACCGGGCAATATTTTGTTAAAATCAATTATATGGGATATAAAACTGATAGTGTAGCCTTTAGAATTGCGCCTGAATATAGTGAAATCAATTTAGGTGACATTTCTCTAAGCAAGATTTATCTTGAAATGGCAGGTGTAGAAGCTACTGCTCAAAATGTTTCTATCGACTATCAAATTGATAAGAAAATTTTGAATGTAAACCGGCAACAGTCGTCAATATCTGGTTCAGCCGTTGATATTCTGGAGAATGCACCCTCTGTTACCACTGATATTGAGGGAAATGTAGAATTGCGCGGAAGTTCCAGTTTTCGGGTTTTGATTAATGGTAAACCAACTGTGCTGGATGCTAATGATGTGCTTCAGCAAACACCAGCCAGTACAATTGAAAAAATCGAGATCATTACCAATCCTTCAGCCAAATATAATCCTGAAGGTAGTGCTGGAATAATCAATCTTGTGCTTAAAAAGAATCGTATAAAAGGTGTCAATGGCATGCTGAATGCTAACGCAGGCTCTTATGATCGATATGGTGGTGAAGTTTTATTGAATTACAATAAGAAAAAATTTAATACAACTTTAAGTCTGGATTATAATAAGCGGCCTTCACCGGGAGTTGGCTGGGAAAATAGCTGGACAAGCCAGAATGACACCACCACCTATATTTATTCCCATGGTGATAATGAGTGGCAGCGCGAGCATTATGGTTTTCGTGGTTCTGTAGAATATCTTCCCGATACAAATAACACATTCAAACTGTCTTTGAGAGTAGGCAGCCGCTCTGGTCAGCGCTATTCGGACAATATATTTCAGCGCTGGGTTGAGGTTGGCTCTTCAGTTGTAAGCGATACCACCCATTATGACAATATAAGCGAGGGTGAATTTGGCGCAGATTTTTATTCCTTGAACCTTAATTATAATCATGATTTTCATGGTAAGGGGCACAAGGTTGAGGGAAATCTTAATTTATCCCGTCGAGAAAGAGGGAGTCAGTCGATTGACAAACAATTTGATAATGCTGATAATATAACCAGTGGCACCAAGAATGTAGAAGATGGGCCGGGTAATATCTGGGAAATAAAACTGGATTATACTCTTCCTTTGAACGGAAATAATAAATTCGAAGCCGGACTTCAGGATAGAGGCGCCCAACGGGATGAACTCAATGAGAATTATATTTATGATCCTCAGATTAGTGATTTTGTTCATCAAACCCAATTTGACCATGATGTAAAATATCATCGTAATATTGGTGCAGCCTATTCTTTATATTCCGATGAATGGCGTGGATTTGGTTATCAGCTAGGTTTAAGGGCAGAATATACTTATCGAAAGATAGAACTTGTGGGTGAAAATGAGCAATTTAATATTGATCGCTGGGATTATTTTCCGACTTTGCATACCTCCTATCAATTATCCCGGCAGCAAGAATTGATGATGAGTTATACTCGCCGAATAGATCGGCCACGAGGCTGGTATTTGGAGCCTTTTGAAACCTGGTCTGATCCTTATAATATCCGCCAGGGAAATCCAGCTCTAACTCCCGAATATATCAATTCCTTTGAAATGGGCTATAAAAGAAATTTCGACCGCAGTTTTTTCTCTCTGGAAGGTTACTATCGCAATACAGTTGATAAGATTGAACGGGTCCGTTCTGTCCATCCTGACTATGACGATGTGTTTTTACACTCATATGCCAATGTTGGAGAGGATCATAGTCTGGGAAGTGAAGTTATGCTAAATTTGAATCTCTATCAGTGGTGGAATATGAATCTATCTGGTAATTTATATAACTATCGGGTAACCGGAAATCTGAATGGCGAAGATTTTGATAGAGAGAGTTTTAATTGGACAGCCCGCTTCAACAATACTTTCAAACTTGATAAGAAGACCAAGGTCCAGATCAATTATTCTTATAACAGCCCCTCAGTATCATCTCAGGGTACACGGAAGGGATACTACAGAACGAGTGCTTCTATTAGGCGCGACTTTATGGATAATAAGTTCACTGCTATACTTCAAGCTCGTGATATTTTTGATACTGCTGAATGGGAATATGAAAGTGAAGGTACGGATTTCTATATGCAGCGCCATTTTGACAGAAACGCACCTATATTTTCTTTGACCCTGCGCTATAATATTAACCGCTACAAAAGTAAGCGTCCCGATCGACAAAATGGTGGTGATTATGATAGTATTGATAGTGGCGAATTCTAAAGTCTTATAGAAGCAATCTAAATTTATCAATAGCACCTCTGGACTTTTATGTTCGGGGTGCTATTTTTTTATAAACGACAGCTACAAAAAGTAGCAAAAGCCATAGTTTTTAAGATGGTTGAATGAAAAGATGACAGTATAGTCATTGTTTATGGGCTAAATTCAAGCACTTTAATTATGATCAGATTGACAAATATTAATTTCTACCGTCCTATCTTATCATCCATTTTTACAAAATATCCATTCACCTAAAAAACAGGCAAAAAAATATTTCTTATTACCACTTACTTTTTCTAAAATTTGCCTATTTAAGAAGAATCCCATTGTTAAACTATTGTTTTTCCATAGCTGAAAACAAAAAAATAAAATTTAGCGAATAAAATATTTGAGTATTGCTTAAAAAATATTAAGTTATTTACATAAGAATTATGCGTGACCAATCCAAAAATATAAAGCAGAAGATTTCAGAATTTAGGCTTGAGCTAAATTATTCGGGCTACCTCTATTTTATACAAGGCCGCCCGATCAATACCCACTGATTTTTAAGGCAAATTGTAATGTATAATTCCCTACTTTTTAACGGAATCTTTTTAAATAGTAAAGTCTTCAGACCCGGCCAAAAATATTATACCGCAAAAATTAAAAGCAGAGAAAATATTATTATAACAGGGGTTTAATGTCTGTGAGAACCTTGAGAAATAGCAAAATTTCAAAAAGATTAATCGAAAAAAGAAAAGATATATTTGAAAATGGGTGTTAAAATATAGAATAAATTTTGATTATTGATATCATAGGTGCAATGATATCAATTAATACATTAAATTTGTAATTGGAGAGGGGAATGCAAGCAATTAAAAGCATAATATTATCCGGAGATCTGTAATGACTCCGGATAAACTATTTTTTAGCAACCATATTTAGAGTTTGTCCTTGTTTTTTTTAAGAAGGTGAGTGGGGGATCAGGAACCTACCATTCATCTACGAAGTTCACTAGGAAAATTGAAGCATTAAAATTGAATCTTTGAAGGCCATTAGAGAGGGGGGCTATTGATTCAATGGGAAATATAGCATTAGTTATCTGGCTTCTATTGCTGGAGCTACTTCTTTGATGGCAAATTTATATCTATATAAAATAAAAACTGGTTAACTTTATATTCCAGGATGACAAATTTTTATAGCTCCCTGAAATTGAAATAGCTATAAGAACATTAAAAAGGAAGAAGTAATCTATATCAGGAGAGATTTAAAATGAGATATTGGGAAAGGCCTTTTGGGAAATCCAAACCCGATACTGTCAAAGGTGAAATCTATGTTGTTGAAGATCGATGTAAAGGTTGCAATTTTTGTGTAGAATATTGCCCGCGAGATGTTTTGGAATTATCAGACAGATTTAACAAAAAAGGTTATCATCCTCCGAAGGTTGTTAAACCGGATCAGTGTACAGGGTGCAAATTATGTGAAATGATCTGTCCTGACTTTGCAATCTATGTTATTGAGAAGGGGAAAGATGATAAAAAAACAGAGTAAGCTTCACGGAGAATTTTTCATGCAGGGCGATATAGCCTGTGCTGAAGGGGCAATAGCCGCTGGATGCCGTTTTTTTGGAGGCTACCCTATAACTCCTGCTTCAGAAATTGCTGAGCGGATGTCTTATAGATTGCCGTTAGTAGAGGGCTCCTTTATCCAATTTGAAGATGAGATTGCTTCTATGGCGGGTATTATTGGAGCTTCCTGGGCTGGAGCCAAATCTATGACAGCTACTTCAGGTCCGGGAATTTCTCTGATGAATGAAAATATAGGTTTGGGAATGATGATGGAGACGCCCTGTGTTGTAATCAATGTCCAGCGCGGTTCGCCATCGACAGGTTTGCCAACATCCTGGGGACAGGCGGACATGATGCAGGCTCGCTGGGGTTCTCATGGTGATTATGGGAGTATTTCGCTATCGCCCAATTCACCTCAAGAATTTTTCGATCTCACTATTGTTGCTTTCAATTATGCTGAAAAATATCGCCTTCCTGTTTTTGTGATTACCGATGCAGTAGTTGGCCATATGACAGAAAAAGTGGTGATTCCACCGGTTGAGGAACTCGATATTGTTAACAGAAAATATACGGATAAAAGTCCTGAAGACTATTTGCCATATGAGCCGGATGAAAATTTGATACCAGCTTTTGCAAAAGCCGGTGATGGATACCATTATCACTCAACAGGACTAACTCATGATGAAAAAGGTTATCCTGTTATGTCGGAGGAGTGCCAGAAGCGCTGTACAAAACGCCTTGTTGATAAAATCAAAAAGAACGCTGATGATATCATGATTGTAGAAGAGCATGATATAGAAAATGCCGATGTGGTTGTAGTTTCTTATGGTATTAGTTCTCGTACTGTTTTTCCTGCTCTGGAGGAGGCTAAAAAAGAAGGTATAAAAGTTGGATTCCTTAGGCTTGTTACTGTTTGGCCGTTTCCTGAAAAACGGGTTCGCGAATTATCAGAAAAAGTTAAGGGCTTTGTTGTTGTGGAGTTGAATTTAGGGCAAGTCTTTCTGGAAGTGGAAAGATGTGCTGCCAAATATGCTGATACAAAGCTGGTAGGACATCCTGGAGGAGGGATGCATGACCGACAGGAAATCGTTAGTGCAATTTTAGAGGTAGCCAATGAATAAGGAAGAAAAGCAACAGTTAAAACATCCAATGGACGATATTCTGAGAATGGACAGGATCCCTCATATCTGGTGCCCTGGTTGCGGACTGGGTTCAGATGTGGCCGCTTTTGTTGATGGTCTAAAAAAAGCGGAGATAAATTTTGACAAAGTTGCGGTAGTATCAGGTATCGGTTGCACAGGCCGTGTGGCCGGATATATAAAACTGGATTCTTACCATACAACCCATGGCCGAGCAATTCCCTTTGCTACTGGAATAAAACTGGCTAATCGTGATCTGACAGTTGTGGTCTTTTCTGGCGATGGTGACATATTTGCCATTGGCGGAAATCATCTTATCCATGCTGCTCGCAGAAACCTGGATATAAATGTGATCTGTGTCAATAATTTTATTTATGGAATGACCGGAGGCCAGAACGCCCCTACAACGCCACTGGGGGCTTATAGTTCTACTGCACCTTTTGGTAATTATGAAGTTCCTTTTAATCTGGTGGGGATTACGGCAGCTGCTGGAGCTAAATATGTAGCCCGCTGGACAACTGTTCAAGCCCGTCGTCTTTCTGATTCAATTGCTACAGCAGCAAGAAAAAAAGGCTTTTGCTTCATTGAAATTGTGTCTCCCTGTGCAACGGTTTTTGCTCGCAAGAATAAAGGCGGCACTGGACTGGATTTGATGAAAGAATTTCAGAAAAGAACTGTCATCAATCATGAGGCTGATCCAACAAAAATACCTCTTGAAATGGAGGGAGATATAGTTTGCGGAGAATTCATCAACCAGGAAGCACCGACCTTCTGGGAAAATGTCCAGAGCGGAATTAAAGACAAGGTGGAAAAGAATGCTGACTGGGAAAAAGAGCAGAGTGAAAAAAATAAACGCCTTTATAATAAAACGATTAATTATCAGGGCTCACGCGATATTGCCTAGAATCTATTGGGAGAAAAATGAGTATATTGAGAGTAAAATTTTCAGGTTATGGAGGTCAGGGAATTATCCTTTCCTCATACATTGTAGGAAAAGCCGTTTCAATTTTTGATGGCAAATCAGCAACAATGACGCAGGCTTATGGTCCTGAGGCTAGAGGAGGAGCCTGCAGTTCTCAGGTTGTTATAGATGAAGAAAAAGTTAATTACCCTCTTGTTGATAATGCTGAAATATTAATAGCACTTTCTCAGGAAGGCTATGACAAATTTTTCCATATTCTTAATGAAGATGGCATTCTTTTTTATGACAATGATCTGGTGACAGAATTGAAAAGCCATAATCACATTACTGAAAAAACGATCCCGGCGACTAGAATAGCTGAAGACATGGGTAAAAAGATTGTAGCCAATATTGTGATGCTGGGATATGTGACTGCCCAAACTGATTTTGTTACACCGGAAGCAATGGAAGCCTCTATTCGAGGATCTGTCCCTCAGCAATATGTGGATCTAAATGTGAAAGCCTTTCTAACCGGCTCCAAATATAAAAAGGAATAAAAATGCCAGTTCGATTAAACAGAAAGAGTATCAGGAATAAATTAGTTAAAAAAATTGAGGAAATATCCGGTCAAAATGTTTTTCAGTGCTATCAATGTGGCAACTGCACTTCGGGTTGTCCTGTAGTTGATTATATGGATATTCCTCCCAATCAGGTTATGCGGTTGACTCAGTTAGGTGAGGCTGAAAAAATTCTCAAATCTGATACAATTTGGGTCTGTGCCACCTGCTTGCAATGTTCCAGTCGCTGCCCAAAAGGCATTGATGTAGCCAAAGTCATGGAAGCCTTTCGAGCCATTAACCTGAGAAACAGAGATGGAATATTGAAGCCGGATAAATCGGATATTGAGGATATTGATGAGCTACCGCCTATTGCTCTGGTTAGTGTCTTTAGAAAAATTACTGGTTAACCTTTGATTTTTAATAAAGGAAGTGGAATATGAAATTACCATATTTTCCAGGTTGCACTCTTAAAACCGATGCTAAACACTTTGAAGATTCTGCTATGAAGGTCATGGAAAAGTTAGGGAGTCCGCTAATAGAAATGGAAGACTGGATCTGTTGCGGGACGGTCTTTTCTATGACTTCTGATGATTTGATGTTGCAACTGGCAGCAATTCGCAATCTTTTAAGAGCTGAAAAGCAGAATTTGGATGAATTGATAGTGCTATGTAGCATGTGTTACAATACTCTTAAGAGAGCTCATCAATTCATTACCGAAGATGAGGAAAATCTGCAAAAAGTGAACGATATTATGTATAAAGAGGATATCGAATATACCGGGGATGTTGAGATCAGGCATCTCCTTAATATATTAAAAGACAGAATATCCTTTGATACAATTAAGGAAAAGACGCAGAGATCATTAGAGAGCCTGGAAATTGGGGCCTATTATGGGTGTTTGCTTTTGCGTCCCGAAGAAATGGCTATTGATACTTTTGAAGATCCTGATATTATTGAAGATCTGCTTGCCTCAACAGGTGCCAAACCCATCAAATTCCCCTATAGGCTGGAGTGCTGCGGTGCTTATCAGACTGTTAATAATAAAGAGGTAACAATTAGTCGAACTTATGAAATTATAAATTCGGCTCGAAAAGCAGGCTGTCAGGCGGTTGTAACCAGTTGTCCGCTGTGTGCTTTTAATCTTGATCAGCGGCAAAGAGAGACCGCCCGTGAATATCTGGATTTTAAGGAAATGCCCATTTTTTATTTTACCGAGCTCCTTTCAATTGCTCTGGGTTGTGGTTGGGATGAGAATTGGAATAACCTGCACTATGTTGATCCTATGCCAATTCTGAAAGAAAGGGATCTGATTTGATAATTGAGAGAAAATATGAATCCAGCCAACTTAGAAAGGCAACGAAACCTGCTCATCGGAAGGCAAGCTGGATGCAGATTATCCGGCTTCCTGATTTGGCCCAATATGACAAACCCGAGGGGAGTGATCCATTAAAGAGGTGTGAAATGAAGTCTAAAGAATTTTTTAGGCTAAAGTCAATAACAAATTTAGGTGAATTATGAAGAGAATTGGTGTGTTTGTTTGTCATTGCGGAGTAAACATCAAGGATACAGTTGATGTAGAACAGATTACTGAAGATTTGAAAAACCATCCTGATATTGAACATATTGAAAATTACATGTTCATGTGTTCAGAACCCGGACAGAATATTTTGAAGAACGCCATTCAGGAGAAAAAGCTGGATGGTGTTGTAGTTGCGGCTTGTTCTCCGACTCTCCACGAATCCACTTTTCGTGATGCAGTCAAAGAAGCCGGCCTCAACGAATACCAGTGTGAAATTGCCAATATTAGAGAACAATGTAGCTGGGTTCATGCCGACAAAGCCGAAGCGACTCACAAAGCCAAAGTAATAATCCAGACAGCAGTGGCTAAACTCAAACTCAATGAATCACTGTCTGCGATTTCTGCCCCTGTGACCCGCAAAGCCCTGGTGATTGGTGGAGGAATTGCTGGAATTCAAGCGGCTATCGATATTGCTGATGCCGGTTACGAAGTTGTGCTGGTAGAAAAGAAGCCATCAATCGGCGGACATATGATTCAGCTTTCGGAAACCTTCCCCACTCTGGACTGTTCGCAATGTATTTTGACACCTAAAATGGTTCAGGCCAGTAAAAGTGATAATGTAA
>DATGCI010000333.1:0-44694 GCA_035312185.1 bacterium | reverse complement strand
CTGGATAAAGATAGTACAATTACTCCGGGTGATATTACTGTGATTATACCGGAAATTGAAGAATACATACCTTATATAAAAGCTGTCTTTAATCGTTATGATGAAACAAATGATAAGCATCTGCCCTTTCGAATTGCTGATTTGACAGCTTTGTCCTTTCAAAAATTTGTAGAGACTTTCACTGATCTGCTTGAGATAAAGAATTCTCGCTTCAAAGCCAGCTATATTTTGAAGATTCTTGAGAATGATATGGTCCGGGAGGCTTTTAATATTGACAATGAGGATCTGGAATTAATTGATAAATGGGTTGATGAAAGTGGTATCAGATGGGGCATTGATGAAAAATATCATCAGAAATATGGGCGGAGCAGGTTCAAAGAAAATTCCTGGCAATTTGGCCTTGATAGAATGCTACTGGGCTATGCTATGAGTAATGAAAATCAGCTCTACTCCAATATACTTCCCTACGATGAAATTGAAGGACAAAATTCCAATACTCTTGGAAACTTTATTAGTTTTGTTAAAGAATTGATCAATATTGATGAAAAATTCAGAAATAAATATACTCACCAGAAATGGTACCAGATAATTATTGAATTAATTGATACATTTTTTATTTCTGATAATGAAAATTATGGCTATACTTTTGAACTTAAAAATCGTCTTGAAAACCTTTTTGACAAAATTGATGTGAATGATGGTAAATTTGGTATCGATGTTATGGCAAATTATTTGAAGTCGAATCTGATTTCAGAAAGTTCCAGTCGAGGCTACTTTCGGGGCGAAATAACGATAGGATCAACTCAGCATTTACATGGTATTCCGGCCCGCGTTGTTTGTCTACTGGGACTAAATCAGGGGCAATTCCCCAGAATTGATAATCAACTTAGTTTTGATATTTACAAAGACCAGGAATGGCTTGGAGACCGTTCGAAAAGAAATGAAGACAGGGATATATTTTTGCGCTCCTTAATGGCTGCTCAGAATTATTTTTACGTTAGCTACATCGGTTATAATGAAAAAAACGAAGAACTGCCACCTTCATCAATCGTTAGCGATCTTTTTGATTTTTTACGAGATAGCGCTGATTCTGACCAGCAGTTTGAAAAGTTACAGGATAACATTCATATCAACCATAAATTAAAAAGTTACGCTCCTGAATATTTTAAAGAACAGGATAAGTTGATATCTTATTTTGAAGATGATCTGGAAGCAGCTAGAGTCCTTCAGCAAACAGACCGGACTAGAAAATTTTTCAATAGCGACGAAGGGCTTTCTTTTGATGAAGAGCCAATTGAAGAGGAGATAGATGTTCAGGATCTGATCAAATTTTTTAAAAATCCAGCAAAATTCTTTACTCGCAGAAGATTGGGATTAAAATATCCTTCTGATAAAGACAGAGAAATTGACGATCTAGAACCCATTGATCTGGATGGACTTGATAATTACACAATGGATTCCACAATCCTAAATGGAATTATCGAAGAAAAAGAGCAGGAAGAAGCCTATCAAATATTAAAAGGCGAGGGCAAACTTCCTGTAAAGAATAGAAGTCAGACTGTATTTGATGAACATTATCAGTATTTAAATCAGGAGTTTAATAAAAAATACTCCGAAATTGATACTAGCCCTCTAGAATTGATAAAAAAAGTGGATGACCATTATATTAAAATTGAAGTGGATTCGAAAATTATTCATGGCAATTTTACTTCAGTTTATGATAATATGAATATTTTTTGGCGGCCAGGGAAATTAAAAGGAAAAAATGCGGTTGAAATGTGGGTGAATCATCTTCTACTTAGCATAGCCCTTGACAAGGAAGTTAAAACGCTGGCTTTTTACAAGGACAAAAGTGATTACATTTGCTATCTAATCCAACCTATTCCTCTGGAATTGGCTAAAAATGGTCTGAAAAATATGGTTGAAATTTACTGCAAAGGGCAGAAGCAGCCATTGCCCTTTTTCCCTAATAGTTCCTATAAAAAGTATCAAGGTAAAGGTACTTCAAAGGCCTGGGGAGGAGATAGCTACAGAGGAATTCCCGGCGAATACGATGATAAGTATGTACAACTTTATTTTGAAAAGGAAACTGTGGAAAGTGAAAAATTTAGCAAATTGGCTGATAAATTTTTTGCCAAACTCAATGATTATCTGACAAAGGTGAAACATGCAGAATAGTTCATCAATCAACTGGAAATTACGGGATGTTCATATTGTTGAAGCCAGTGCTGGAACTGGAAAAACCTATAATGTCCAGTCTATTTATGCTCGCTTAATTATTGAAAAAAACATTTCAGTTGATTCAATTCTTGTGGTCACTTTTACAGAAGCGGCTACTAAAGAATTGATGGATAGAATCAGAACTATTTTGAAAAATTTGTTAACCTATCTCAAAACTGGGCAAAATTCTGTTGGAGAAGATAGAATTGAAAATATTATCGAAAAAGCAATTCAGAATATGAATTTAAGCCGCCCAACAATTCAAGATAGAATTACAACTGCTATCAAAGATTTTGATGATGCAGCAATTTATACAATCCATGGCTTTTGCAATCGAATGCTTCAGGATGCCGCCTTTGAAACTGGAGCCCTCTTTGACACTGAACTGATCGAAGATTCTACTGACATTCGAAATGATGTCCTGGCCGATTTTTATCGGGATAATTTTTACAATGCCTCGGACTTTACCAACAAACTTTTGCAGAGTAAAAAATTGAGTTTGTCTGACCTGAATGATTTTGTGAAAAATGTCAATAATTCACTAGACCCTAAATTTTTACCAGAAAATATTACCATTGATCTCGATACAAAAAAGATTGAGAAAAAGATAAAAAAATTAAATAGTGTCTGGGATGAAGAAGATATTAGAGAACAGTTTAAAGGCAAAATGAAAACAGATTATTATGGTAATGACTTAAATAAGAAAATAGTCAAAATTAAAGAATTAATAGATGGATATATTTCAAAAAATACAATTGGGATTATAGAAAAATTTACGAATAAAACAATAGAAAAGAATGCATATAAAAAAGTTGATTATGAGGATTTGCCAAGGCATAGATTTTTTAATGAGTGTGATGAACTCAATAAATACATCAACAATTTCATTTATTCTGTAAAATTAAAGTGCTATAAATACTATCAAGAACAGTTCAAGCGGGAAAAGCGGCAAAAAAATATTAAAACTTACGATGATATGATTGAGGAAGTCCGCCAGCGGGTGAATCAGAATCCCAGTCGATTGAAAAATTATATTCGCAAACGCTATAACGTCGCTCTGGTTGATGAATTCCAGGATACTTCACCTGCTCAATATGATATTTTCAAAAATGTCTTTATTGATGGTAACAAACCAATCTATTTTGTCGGCGATCCTAAACAAGCTATCTACAAATTTCGTGGTGGGGATATTTATACTTACAATCGGGCTAAAAAACAAATTCCAGCAAAAAATCATCACAACCTGGGGAAAAATTGGCGTTCCATCCCCAATCTTGTAAAAGCCTTCAATCATCTTTTTTCTAATAGTTTGGGGAAATATCCTTTTGCCAATAAGTTTATCAACTATACCAAAGTTAATGCTCATCCCTATGATCCTCAAAAAAAGTTAAGCTTTAAGGGAGGGCAGGAAGAAAGGCCTTTAAAAATATTATTTGTTGATAAGAAAATAGGCGCCCCGGAAATGGAGGAAGTGGCGGCTCAACAAACTGCAGCCAAAATATATGAACTTCTAAATTCTGATGATTATAAAATTGGAGATAAAGAAAACCAAAGAAAAATTAAACCAGAAGATATAGCTGTATTAGTTCACAAGCATGACCATGCTGACATAATGAATGATGAACTAAGAAAATGGAAAATTCCGGTTACAGTTCAGGCTACAGGAGATGTCTATTCGACTGAAGAGGCCCATGACATTATGCTTCTTTTGAAAACTATCAATAATCCCCGCGATCTAAAACTGGTAAAAGCTTTGCTGTCAACTAAACTATTTGGCTTGAATTGCCAGGAGATTTTGGATTTTTCTGCAGATAATCCCGAGAAAAACAAAGAATTTGAATATTGGCTGAATTTATTTAGAAAATGTCGTGAAATCTGGCGAAAGAATGATTTTCTTGAAATGATAGATTATTTAATCGACGAAATAGAACTCAAAAAACGCCTTCTTTCTCTTCAAAATGGTGAACGAATCTTGACTAATATTGAACATTTAATTGAACTAATTCATCATCAAGAGGAAGTGGGAACTGGTGGAATTAACAGTATTAATAGATGGTTCCAAAAAAAACATTCCCAATCCGATTCCAATGGAGATAAAGAAAAATTGCGATTGGACACTGATCGCTCAGCAGTAAGTGTAATGACTATCCATCATAGTAAAGGATTGGAATTTCCGATTGTATTTTGTCCTTTCCTCTGGTCAAAAACTGTTGATTTAAATGGTCTTCCCAAGTACCATGATAAAAATGGGCAATATTTAATAGACGTTTCCAAAGAAGAAGGAAGTAAAAATTTAGCAAAAGATGAAAATCTGGAAGAATTGATGCGTTTGCTATATGTGGCAATTACTCGAGCGGAGGCGCAGTGCTATCTTATCTGGGGGAAAGTACTAGGAAAACAGAAAACTGCTATATCTTATCTATTTCATCGAAACCGTATTCCTGAGAAAAAATTTAGGAAAGGTGAAATCTTCGAACAATTAAAGAATAATATTAATTATTCTGATTATAAGCCCGATAAAAAGCTGCTAGGTAAGCATGAAGATATGATTAAAATTCAGGATAGTGAAATATCACCTTCAGTCTATGAACGGGAGACCATTTCTTTAAGAGATACTGTAAAAGAATTTACAGGAAATACTGAACAAATCTGGCAAGTATCTAGCTTCTCAAGCTTAGTTGAGTACGAAACTTCTGGTTTTTATGAATATTACGATTATGACAAAGTCGATGATTCAAAAGAATCCGAGGAAACTGAAGAAGAAAAATTCACTATCTTTGATTTTCCCGGCGGTATTCAGACAGGTAATTGCTGGCATAAATTATTTGAAGAATTGAATTTTCAGGCTAATGATCAAGAAATTGATGAAATTATTGAAGAAAAATTAAGCCTCTATAATTTAGTTTCAAAAAAGGAGACCCATTTAGAATTAAATAAGAATAAAATCATGGCTGTGAAGCAGATGGTGCAAAATACGCTATCGGCAGAATTGAATGATCAGAGGTTGCAACTAAAAAAAATTGATGAACAAAATAAAAGAGCTGAAATGGAATTTTCTTTATCAATTGATCAGAGCGTTGATACCAGTCAATTCAATAAACTCCTGACTAATTTTGGTTACTCCGCCAATATCCAAAATTCTATTCCCGAAGGCATGTTAAAAGGTTTTATTGATCTTACTTTTCGATACAAAGGTCAATATTATATTTTGGACTGGAAGTCTAATAAAATTGCAGAAAATTATGAAGGCTATAATAGATCTGCTCTCAACCAGGAGATGGAAGATAAAAACTATTATTTGCAATATTTATTATATACAGTCGCATTTATGAAGTATCTTAAATCTCGCCTGGGAAATATAGATTACAATAGTATTTTTGGGGGAGTGTACTATTTGTTTTTGCGGGGTATTCAGGGAGGAGGAGAATCAACGGGAATCTATTTTGACAAACCTGATCCTGATCTTATTCAGGAAATGATGAAAATATTTTAAAAATCTATTAATTATCATGTTGGTCTGGACATATAAAATCATTGTTATTGATTATGAAAAAGAATAATTTACATCTCTATGACTGGAATTGTTAAAACACAATATTTAGGAAATTTTCGAAATAATACAAAATAGACAAAAAATTATAAAATGCTTTTAAGTCAGATTTTGAAAAAAGTTAATTAAAAAATAGAGATTAATTTTGAAAAAAATACTAATTACCGGCGCAGCAGGATTCATTGGTTATCATTTATGTAAGAGAATGTTAAAAGAAGGTTATCAGGTCATTGGTCTTGATAATATTAATGATTATTATGATGTAAATCTTAAATACTCTCGACTGGAAGATCTGGGTATTGATAGGGGGAAAATTGAAACTAATCAACTAATAAATTCTGATAGTGAAAACAATTTTGAATTTATCAAATTAGATCTCTGCGACCGTGAAAAATTAGCAAGTCTTTTCAAAAAAGAAGATTTTAATTATGTTGTCAATCTGGCTGCTCAGGCCGGTGTGCGTTACAGTTTGGAAAATCCTTACGCATATATTAATAGTAATATCAACGGCTATTTTAACATTTTACAATTAAGTAAAGAACAGGAAGTGGAGCATTTTGTCTATGCCAGCAGTTCCTCAGTCTATGGACTCAACAAAACTCAGCCTCTCTCCACCTCTGATAATGTTGATCATCCTGTTAGCCTGTATGCTGCCAGCAAAAAAAGCAATGAACTGATTGCTCATAGTTATTCTCATCTTTATGATCTGCCAACTACAGGATTGCGTTTTTTTACAGTTTATGGTCCCTGGGGAAGACCTGATATGGCCCTGTTTCTGTTCACTGAGGCCATCCTAAATGATCAGCCAATCGATGTTTACAATTATGGAAAAATGAAGCGTGATTTTACTTATATCGATGATATTATAGAAGGTGTAAAACGAGTCGTAGAACATCCTGCTGAGCCAAATCCAGACTGGACAGGAAAGCATCCTGATCCCCATAGTTCCTCAGCTCCTTACAAAGTCTATAATATTGGAAACAATGAACCCGTCCATCTTATGGATTTTATCGAAGCTATTGAGGAAAAACTTGGCAAAAAGGCCGAGAAAAATATGATGCCCTTGCAACCCGGTGATGTTGTCGAAACTAATGCAGATGTTGCTGATCTGAAATCAGAACTCGATTACAATCCTGATACCGATATCAAAGTTGGAGTGGCCCGTTTTATTGAATGGTATCAGGAATTTTATGGATAATTACTCATTGGCTTTCCTATCATTATATCCAACTTTAGTTTTTTATCAAGACTACATTTCTTTTGGGATAATTGTCTATGAGTTTGGATTTTAATGTTACTATTTATTTAGAACAAAAGAATAGACTTTTACTATCAGATTAAATATATCTGGCTTTATTTACCTAAAACAATCTAAATGTAAATAAACCAATAATCAGAATTTAATTTTTACCTTGAAACTCACGTCCTGCTATTTTATATTAATGCCTAAATCGAGAGGGTTTTTAATAAATTGAGAGGTGCAAAAGAAAGGAGAAATAATGACTAAGAAGAAAGTAATCATTCTTGGAGCAGCGGGAAGAGATTTTCACAACTTCAATACCTATTTTAGAGAAAATGAGGAGTGGGAGGTCGTTGGATTTACAGCTGCTCAAATTCCTGATATTGAAGGTAGGAAATATCCTGCAGAATTATCTGGCGAATTATACCCTGAAGGTATTCCAATTTTTGCTGAAAAGAATCTCCCTGAACTAATTAAAGAAAAAGATATTGACTATTGTGTCTTTTCCTATAGTGATGTTTCTTATAATCACGTAATGAAAATTGGTTCAATTGTCAATGCAGCCGGTGCCAATATGATGATGCTGGGCCCAGGTGATACCATGATTGAAAGTAAGAAACCTGTTATATCAGTGGTAGCAACCAGAACAGGATGTGGTAAATCTCAGACATCCCGAAAAGTTATCGAAAAATTGATGGCCAAAGGACTCAATGTTGTTGCCATAAGACATCCTATGCCTTATGGCGATCTTGCTGCCCAAAAGGTTCAACGCTATTCGGATTTAAGCGATCTGGAAAAATACGATTGTACTATTGAAGAAATGGAGGAGTACGAACCTCACATTAATCGCGGCAATGTAATTTATGCTGGCGTTGATTACGGCGAAATACTTAAGCAGGCTGAAAATGATCCTGATGGATGTGATGTTATTTTGTGGGACGGCGGAAATAATGATTTTTCATTTTATGATTCAGACTTAACTATAACAGTTAGCGATCCTCATAGGGCTGGCAGTGAAGTTAGCTATTATCCTGGCGAGATCAATCTGCGTCTAGCAGATACTGTGATCATCAATAAAATGGAAACTGCTTCCCCTGAGGGCATCCAATTATTGAGAAAAAATATCAGCGCTGTTAATCCTAAAGCACAGGTCATTGATGGTGCTTCACCGATTAGTGTTGATAATCCCGAACTAATCAAAGATAAAAAAGTACTTGTTGTGGAAGATGGACCTACATTAACTCACGGCGAAATGAAAATTGGTGCTGGAGTAGTGGCTGCCCGTAAGTTTGGCGCTGCTGAGCTCGTTGATCCCCGTCCATACACAGTTGGTAAATTGTCAGAAACTTTTGAAATTTATCCTGAAATTGGAACTCTTCTTCCTGCTATGGGCTATAGTCCTGAACAGCGAAAAGATCTGGAAGATACCATCAACGCTGCTGACTGTGACGCAGTCGTAATTGGCACACCAATTGATCTCAACAGAATTATTGATATTGACAAACCTACTGCCCGTGTTCAGTATGATCTTCAGGAAATCGGTAAACCCGATCTTACAGATCTTCTGGACAATTTTGTTCAAGAACACAATCTGGATTAAAACACCATATTAATATAGTATTTTTATTAGCTTTATTCTTCCCCGGTATAATTTATTTATACCGGGGTTGCAATTTTTCAGTATTTAATTAAAATTTAGGATAGGATTATGAGAAAAAAGAATAAAACAGCTGTTATTGCTCTAGGCGGTAATGCCATTTCTCCCGCTGGGGAAAAGGATACTATATATAATCAGTTTAAAAATACGCGTAAAAGTCGAAAAGCAATAATTAATCTAGCCAGAAAAGGCTACAATCTTGCCATCACCCATGGGAATGGACCGCAAGTAGGGAATGAACTACTTCGAGTGGAATTGGCAGCTGATCAGGCCCCCTTCCTTCCTCTAGGAGTTTGTGTCGCAGATACAGAAGGTGGAATGGGTTATATGATTGAACAATCTTTGCAAAATGGCTTAAGACAGGAGAAAATCGACAGAGATGTGGTAACTATTGCAACTCAGATAATTGTAGATAAAGATGATCCATCAGTTGATAACCCCACTAAATTTGTTGGTAAATGGTATAGTAAAGATGAAGTGGAAAGTTTGTCAAAGAAATTTGGCTGGCAGGCTAAAAAAGTAGAAGGTAAAGGCTGGCGTCGGGTTGTTCCCTCTCCCAATCCTATCGAGATTATCAACAAGCGTGTTATTAGAGAATTGGTTGCAGAAGGCACCCTTGTAGTAGCTGCTGGCGGAGGTGGTATACCTGTCTATGTTATGGAAAATGGTGATTATGAAGGTATGGATGCAGTAATTGATAAAGATCTGGCCTCAGCAGTTCTTGCCAGAGATATCAATGCTGATGAGCTAATTATTCTTACCGATGTTGAAAAAGTTTTATTAAATTATGGCACAGAAGATGAGACACCAATTAATAAAATATCATCAAAAGAAATGAAAAAATACCTTCAGGAAGGACATTTTCAACCCGGATCAATGGGACCAAAAGTTCAAGCAGCTATAAATTTTATTGAAGATGGGGGAAAAAAGGTGTATATTACATCATTGGGCAATGCCCAAAAAGGTCTGAATCCTGAAGATAGTACTATTATTACCGATTAAATAAAGAATGGAGGGCTCCTTGGATACTACGTTTGCGATGTTAAAACCCGATTGTATTGAAAGAAAATTGACCGGCAAAGTAATTGATTTTATCCTTGAACATGATTTTGAAATACAGAGATTTAAAAAGATGTGTTTATCAACTCGACAGGCGGAATCTTTCTATTATATGCATAAAGGCAAAGATTTCTATGAACCTCTTATTAAATTTATGACATCTGGACCGGTCATTCCAATGGTTATATCCCGAAAAAATGCCATAGAAAAATTTCGTGATGTTATAGGAAAGACAGATCCGGAAAAAGCAGATTCCGGAACACTCAGAGAAATGTATGCAACTGATATCAGGCACAATGTCGTCCACGGTGCTGATAGCCCTGAAAATGCAACCCGGGAAATAGCTTTCTTTTTCCCAAAAATCGATCTAATAAAATAGGGAGGGAACCATGAAAAAAATCATTCTACTTTTTAGCGTTTTACTATTATTATTTTTAATTAGCTGTGAAAAAAAGACCACAGTACGGGGAATGGTAGGGCAGAAGCTGCATCTAGCGCCCACTGTAATGTCTCAAGCGGATACAGCAGGTTGCTTTTTTCGCTGGGAATTTGAAAAAAAACCTGCTGGAAGCAGACTTGATATTTTAGCATTTGAGCCTAGCAACAGAAAGTATAATATTTATTTTGTACCTGACATTGCTGGAGAATATATTGTTGAATGTTTACTGATTGAATCCAATGGTGATGTTCGAGCTTCGCAAAAATTCTATTGTAATGTCAAGGAGGATACTCTTGAGGGTGAAAAGGTCCCTGCTGAAGAAAAAGATACTGCTGGTATTACACCCGAGTATGGGGAAGTAGAAGATACAACCGAAATGGTTAGTGAAACAACTGCTGTGGCTGAAAAAGAAAAGAGTAAAATCAGAGAAACAGAAAAACTGGATGTTCCAGCCAAAGCAGGTGCCAAATACACTATCCAGCTCATAGCAAGAAAAACATATGCAAAAGCAAAAAAGGATATGAAAAAACTGGAAAGTCATAATCTGGATGTCTATTTACAGAAACAACATTTTGAAGAAACTGGAGAAACCTGGTACAGAGTCAGAACAGGAACTTTTGATGATTATGAAGAAGCCAAAAAGAACGCTGATGGTTTGGGAGAAAAGTTCAAAAAATACGGTTATTCTCACCTTTGGGTAGATTATTTAAGAAAGTAAGAGTAAAAAATAAATATGGGAGGTATCATTGAAGGATTTATATTTTGATGTAAGAGATGTTCTTAGAACAAGCCGTTTGGCTTTGAGTGGTAAAAAGATCTGGGTTCATTTGATGGGATTATTCTCTGGATGGCTGGTCTATTTGATTTTGACTTATGTGGCTTTTTTGGCAGCAGGTCAATCTATTGCTGAAGTCTGGCAAGCTCACCATCTTTTCCCTGCCCTAGGATGCACTGCAGGAGCTCTTCCCTGGTTTTCATGGCTGATCTATGGACTGGCAATATTAGCCTGGATTTTGATATTCCTTTACTTTTCTGTTGCTGTTGCCAGGATAACTTATAAACAATTGAAAGGTGATGAATTCTTCTCTTCTGGTGACTCTCTGGGCTATGCTAAAAAGCATGGTAGTTCTGCAATTTTTGCCCCTATTTCAGTTGTACTGATCATAGCCTTCTTTATCATTATGGCGATAATTGCCGCCTGGATAGCAAAATGGCCAGTACTGGATATTATCTTTTTTGGATTACCTTATATTCTCTATTTTGTTGTGGCTGTTTTTGTAATCTATACAGCTTTCTCCTTGATAGTTAGCCTAATAATGGGGCCGGCTATTGTTGGCTCTGCTGAAGAGGATACTATGGAAACTGTATTTCAAAGTTATTCAACCCTCTGGTCTCAGCCCTGGCGCCTGGTCTGTTATGAAAGTGTTGTAGCGGCTACAACTGCTCTGGCTACTTTTATTTATGGTTACTTCATGATTGCCGGTTATAAGTTTTTTAACTATGTTTTCGGGCAAAGCTGGTTAATGGGCGACAAACTCGATAATATTGTCAAAACAGCATCTTCCTTCATTGTTGGCAGCAATTCTCCACTTGCCCAAAAATTTGCTGCTTTTTTCAGAATTAACAATGAGCTCACTTTGGGTATGACCGGAAGTGCTACTCTCGGAGTTACTGAAATAATTGCTACTGTCCTTGTTACCGTAGCATTGTTTGTAGTTTTTGCTTCAATTGTTGGATATGCTTTGACTAATATTACTGTAGGACAGACTTTGATCTATGTTGTGCTGCGTAAGAAAAAGGACGAAGAAAATCTTCTAGAACGTAAAGACGAAGATGAACTCGAAGAAGAGGAAGAAGATTTCGATTTTGATGAAGATCTTGATACTGAACTGGAAGAAGATGAAGAAGAACTGGAAGATGAGTCTGAAGAAGAGGAAGACGAGGACGAAGAAGAGGAAGAAAAAGAATAGCATATTAATATATATTATTGTTAAAAAGCTCTCTGATTTTATAAATCAGAGGGCTTTTTGCATTTTGAATCTCAACTTTTTGATATATAGGCCTGAACATACATCAAAATCATCTATTGTTTAAATCAACCAACTGGGTTAATTTTGAAATATGAGTAAATTAAAAGATAAATTAAACCAGATATATCACCAGGAAAATCAGGATCATGGTGGAAAACAAGACCAAAATCCTGAAATCCGGAAGCAGCTAAATCGTCTCTATCGCAATAGGGAAAATAAAATTAAGAGTAGACAGAACCAGCGACCAAATTTCAAAAAATTAATTGATGAGATGGGTGGAAAATTTATAAAAGAGGAAGAGCAAGAACTGATCCTGGTGGCTGACCGATTTGACATGCTTGATAAATATGGTGAAATAGACCTGCGTGAGATTTATAATTATACGCAAAAAGATTATTATCAGTATCTTCATATTCAAAACATCAAATATCCTGAACAGCTTCTGTTTATCGATACGGAAACCACAGGTTTGGCCGGTGGAACTGGAACAATTGCTTTTCTTGTAGGCATTGGCTGGATTGAAAAAGAGGTCTTTCATCTCCAGCAATATTTTCTACCGGAGTTTAAATCTGAAGACCTGATGTTGAAAAAAATAGCCGAAAAAATTGAGAATTTTTCAGCTCTTGTCTCTTATAACGGCAAAAGCTTTGATATTCCGCTCCTTACATCACGATATTTGCTGAATAAACAAAAGCCGATTTTGGAAAATTATCCCCATATCGATCTGCTCCACCCCAATCGTTCTCTATGGCGCTACTCATCAGACAATTGTAAATTGCAGACTATTGAAGGCGATAAGATAGGACTCTATCGAGAAGATGATATTCCTGGTGAATTGATACCAGCAGTCTATTTTAATTACATCAATAATCGAGGAAAACTCCAGCAAGTTGTGAATATTTTTGAACACAACCGTCTTGATATAATTTCTATGTTGGCCAATCTTATCTGTTTGTTTCAATCTTTTAAACACTCCGGACCTTCTGAAAATCCTTTAGAAGATTTTGCCAAGGGACGGCATTTTAAAAAGCGCAAAGAAATTAAGCGCAGTATCAGGCATTATGAAAATGTTTTACAATCAGATATTACTGAGAATAGACGATTTAAAACCTTGATGGAATTGGCGGGTGTCTATAAAAAAGAGAAAGAATATGAAAAAGCCGTCCCACTCTGGGAAAAGGCGGCCGATATGGATTTTCCAGCAGTTAAACCGCTGGTCGAGCTGGCAAAATACTATGAACATAAGGTTAAAGATTTTCAAAAGGCGATTCAATGGACAGAAAATGCTCTAGAAATTGTTGATGAGGAAGATGTGACTACCCTGGCCAAATTAAATAAACGGCTCAAGAGAGTTCAGCGTAAGAACAAAAAGAGAGATAAATAATGGCAGAAATAGAAGAAGTAATTCGTTCCGATCCTAATCTGGGTAAAAATGTACAATATGTTTATGAAATTGAAGGAAGTGCGGGGCAATATGCTCCTTTTCCGGACAAATTAGCCAGTAAAATCAAGTCAGTGCTTCAGGAAAAAGGAATAGAGCAGCTATATTCTCATCAGGCTCAAGCATGGGAACTTGCTCAAAATGAGGATAATTTTACAGTAGTAACTCCAACAGCATCAGGCAAGACTCTTTGTTATAATTTACCTGTTCTTCAGAAAATTCTGGATAAGCCGGCCTCTAAAGCTATGTATATTTTTCCAACCAAAGCTCTCAGTCAGGATCAAATGAATGAACTCCACGAACTAATAACACTTATGGAGGAGGATATAAAAGTTTATACCTTTGATGGCGATACGCCTACCAGCGCTCGAAAAGCAATCCGCAAACAGGGCCAGGTTGTGGTCACCAATCCTGATATGCTTCATCAGGGTATTTTACCCCATCACTCTAAATGGATGCAATTTTTTCAAAATCTGGAATATGTGATCATTGATGAAGTCCATACCTATCGAGGTGTTTTTGGATCGCATATGACCAATTTATTGCGTCGGTTAAAACGAGTATGCCAATTTTATCGCTCTGACCCGTTATTTATTTTTTCGTCAGCAACTATTGCCAATCCTAAAAGACATAGTGAAAAATTGCTTGAGGAGCCTGTCAAGATTATTGATAAATCTGGTGCTCCTGTAAGTCCAAAAAAGATTCTGTTCTACAATCCACCAGTAGTTAATAAAGAACTGGGAATTCGAGCTTCTTATATAAATCAGGCTCGCAAAATCAGCCAGAGACTAATTGATAATAATATTCAGACAATTACTTTTGCTCTCTCAAGGTTGAATGTTGAAGTGCTTACCAAATATTTAAAAGATATATTTGAATCTGATCGTGAATCTATGAGTCAAAATGAAAAAATTGCCGGTTATCGAGGTGGGTATTTGCCCAACCGTCGAAGAGCCATAGAAAAAGGCTTGAGGGAAGGTACCATAAAAGGAGTGATCTCCACAAATGCTCTTGAACTGGGAATTGATATTGGCAGTCTAGATGCTGCTGTTCTGGCTGGTTATCCGGGGACAGTTTCCAGTACCTGGCAGCAAATCGGTCGAGCTGGGCGAACTGGCGATGCTGCCTTGGGAGTTTATGTGGCCCGATCTCGTCCTATTGATCAATTTCTGATCACCAATCCTGAATATTTTTTTTCCAGTTCTCCTGAACATGCCCGAATTAATCCTGATAATCTAATGATCCTTGTTGACCATATTAAATGCGCCTCCTTTGAATTGCCCTTCGAAGATGGAGATAGCTATGGAGAGGTGGAACCTAAAGATCTGCAGGAAATATTAAAATTTTTACAGGAAGGTGGTATTCTTCATAAAAGTGGTGATCGCTATTACTGGGCTGAAGATGTTTATCCGGCTGCAGATGTAAATCTACGTAGAATTCCAGAAGGCAACTTTGTTGTTGTAGATACAAGCAAGGATAATAAAATTGTAGGAGAGGTTGACTATAGTTCCGCTCCTATGACTATCTATCCGGATGCGATTTATATGGCTTCCGGACGGGAATATATTGTGGACGATCTAGATTGGGACGGTAGAAAAGCATACGTGCGGGAAACTGATTCCGATTATTATACTGATGCTATTGATTACACAAATGTCAAAGTGCTCTCGGAAGATGAAAAACGCAAAAGTGGAAATATTGAAATTTTCCAGGGCGAAGTTCAAGTTGTAACTAGAGTTATAGGATTTAAAAAGATTAAATTCTATACTAATGAAAACGTTGGTTATGGGAAAATTAATTTACCAGACCTGGAAATGGCTACAAGCTCCTATTGGTTCACGATTCCTGAGTATGTTGTTGAAACTTTGCCCTATCAGCGAGCCGATATAATCGACGGTTTGCTAGGAATTAGTAAAGCATTGCATTCTATTGCTGCTATCAAGATTATGAGTGAACGGCATGACATTCGCCGAGCAGTCGGTGATAAGACCTCAGAATGGTTCGCCATGAATAAGATTACTGAAAGAGGTATCTATACGCCTGAAACTCCTGATTCACCTTCCAAAAAGTTAAACCCTGAAGACCTGGATAATTTCCAACCAACGATTTTTCTATATGACAATTACCCCGGGGGAATTGGATTTACACCGCTCTTGTTTGATTCTCATGAAGAAATGCTTGATGAAACTATGAAAATGCTGACCAGCTGTAGTTGCGAAAATGGCTGTCCTTCTTGTGTTGGCCCTACCAAAGAGGTCGGTAAGAATAGTAAGCATATTGCCATTGCAATTCTGGAATTATTGACCAGCCAAAAGGTTAAAAGTCAAGAGCGATCTGAGAGCCCTCTCGATTCTCAGAAGAAGTATTTAAATTAGATATTGATATTCCTAGCAGGCGGATTGGCCTTTCCGGTAGATCAGAATATAAAAGCAGATCCCGGGCTAAAGTAAAAATATCGTCCTTACTCGTTAGATAGCGGTTAATGGTTTTTGAACGGCTGCGATTAACAAAATCATGATATTTAACCTTGAGAGTGACTGTTTTGCCAGTGACCTGAGCCTTTTTCATTCTCTCCCACAAAATCTCATTGATGTTTTGTAGGCGCCTTATTAACTCCGATTTTTTGATAATGTCTTTCCGAAAAGTGCGTTCGGCACCAATGGATTTCCGAATACGATCAGGACTTACTTTACGGTCATCTATTCCTCGAGCAATATTATAATAGTATATACCATTTTTTCCAAATAATTTCATTAATTCCGGTAAACTTTTTTGGAGGAGATCTTTACCATTATAAATACCGGCTTTTTTCATTTTTTTCTCTGTGACTTCACCAACGCCAAAAAATTCACCAATATCGAGAGATTTAATAAAATCCTGAACCTGATCAGGAGTGATCACTGTCAATCCATCGGGCTTCTCTTTATCAGAAGCTACTTTGGCAACAAATTTATTAACTGAAACACCTGCCGAAGCTGTCAAGCCGGTTCGCTCTTTTATTTTGGCCTTGATCTCTTGAGCAATATGAGTCGCTGATTGCATCTTTTTCTTATTAGTAGTGACATCAAGATAGGCTTCATCCAGAGATAAGGGTTCAACAAGATCGGTATATTCCAGAAAAATTTCACGAATTTGCCGGGAAACTTTTTTATACACATCAAAGCGGGGCTTAACGAAAATTAAATGAGGACATTTTTTGCGGGCAATTACTGAGGGCATGGCTGAATGAACACCATATTTACGAGCTTCATAACTAGCAGTAGAAACCACTCCTCTTTTAGAAGAACTTCCAATAGCAATGGCTTTTCCTCTATATCGAGGATCATCACGTTGTTCGATAGCAGCGTAATAGGCGTCCATATCAACATGGATAATTTTTCTACAATGCTGCTTTTCTTTGTTATGAGAATCGGTTACCATTGTTTTGTGAAAGTTGAAATTTATTTAAATAATATTTTGGAAATGATTAATATTAAAAATAATGGATTTATTTTTGATGCTTTAATAACCAGTCAAAGATATTTTCATCATTGTAAGCTTGTTTCCAGCTGTCATGTCCGGTTTCGGGATAAATGGTCAACTTTACATTGGTGCCACCACACTCTTTGACCGCTTTAACCATTGTTTTTGACTCTTCAACTGATACAACCTGATCTTGCTTACCATGAAATGCCCAGATCGGGATATCTTTGAGTTTGCATCCCCATTCCGGTTTTCCTCCTCCACAAACAGGAGCAATAGCTGTGAAAGTTTCTGGCCTTTGAGCAGCTAATTTCCAGGTTCCATAGCCTCCCATACTCAGTCCCGTCAAATAAATCCGCTTGTTATCTATTTTGTAATTTTTTAGAGTACGTTCAACCAATTTTTGGAGAGTTTCTATCTGTTTATCATCTGTCCACCAGGCTTCAGCGGGACATTGGGGAGCAACCATTAGAAAAGGGAATTCATCACTCTCTTCTGCAATTTTGGGCGGGCCCCAGGTTTTTACTTTTGTTAGATCATTACCACGTTCTCCGGCGCCATGCAGAAAAAGCAAAAAAGGAATGTTTTCACCAGACTCAAAATAGGATTCTGGGACATAGAGATAATAGTTCATACTATCGATTGTCATGGCCTGAAAGCCTACTTCAGGTTGTTTATATTTCATTAAAAAACCACAATTTGTTAAAAAGAAAAAAGATGAAATCAGGATTCCAAAAATGATGAAATTTTTTATAATTTTCCTAGAACTGTCCATTTTTCTAAACAGATAGTGCAAATATTTTTGCATTTTTAAAAATCTAAGCTATTATTTTGGTTTGTTACTATTTTGAAAAATATCATTGACCATTTCAAATAACTGTTCCATTTTAATTGGTTTTGCAATCCAGTGGGTATCAAGTTCTTTTAATTTTTTCTGAATTTCAGGCTTATATTTAAAACCAGTCATAAAAATAATAGGGATGTCAAAATCGCTTTTTTCGACCTCATCATAAATGGTAAAGCCCTTACCATCGGGTAACATGACATCGGCCAGAATCAAATCAATAGATGCCTGGTTTTCTTCTAAAACGTTTAGTGTTTCCCGCAGATTCATTGTTGTTAAAACTTTGTAATTCTTTTGGATGAAAAAATCACTATACAGCTCCAGTATGAGCGCTTCATCGTCAACAATCAAAATGGTTTTATTTGAATTCTCTTTTTTTGTCATGTTTTACATCTCTTCTTTTGTCATCCATTTTTTTGCCAATAATAGTGCGATTGGAGTGATCATCGCAATTAATGCATGGAAAAACCACATTCTGCCAGGCTGCATTTGTTCAACCGGTGTATCTTTAGGGATGTAGGCATGCAGGAAAAATCCAGCATACAAACCAGTTATAACTTTGGTTAAAAACCAGGGTAATTGGCCAATTCCCATATAAGCACCCGTTTTTCCTTCAGGAGCAATTTCAGCAATCCATTCCAGAAAACGAGGCTGCCACATGGCTTCGCCAATAGTCATTAATAAAATGTAGGTTAAAAATAAAATTGCATTTGGTTCAAAAGCCAATAAAAAGGTTGGGATTGCCATGACAAAAGTTCCGTAAACTACCATATTGTAAATCTTGGCTCCCCGGGTTAATCCTGCTACCATTGGTGCCAGAATAAAAATGAGAAGCGGGTTAATATTGGCTAATAGTTCATAATATTCTGAAACTATGCTGCCCTGAAATGCCCGATGGAGATAGGGAGGAAGGCTTAACCAGTTGTGGGCGAACAGTGTCTGAACAGGAATTAAAATAAAGATAAAAAACACGAATTTCATATCTCGAAAAGGATGCTCCGGCCTGCGCTTTAAGAAATCGTTAATGGCCAGAAAACCAAATAAAGCGAAAAGTGCTATATAAATTAAATTATGAAAGCTGTTGTCAATGTTGCCAATTAATTTTCCTGATCTGAAAAATACATATAGTAAAACAAAAGCTCCGGCCAGAAGGCCAAAAACTATAGTCCAGGTATTATCAATATATTTGTCTTCATCATTAGGATCTTTTCTTTTATCACCTTCTTCATTTTTTGCATTCTCTTTATCCCGCTCGTCTTTAGCCTTTTTATAAGCCTTTTTGTCTGCTGATTTGGTTATCAGGGTAATTGTCAGAACAAGAGCAAGGAGGTTGATGATTGACAGGATCCAGAAAACGGCGGTAATCCCATTGGGAGGAAAAGTTTTTTCAAAAGGTACGCGAATAAATTTGGCCATTATCCCAAATAAAAAAGCGCCCAGGTTCATGAGCGCATAGACAACTGCATAGCCCATAGACTTGGTTTTGGGTGTAGTATAGCGTTTTATTCCTGCGTAAGCTGCCGGTTGATATAGACCATATCCCATAATAATAAAGATTAGTCCACCGATTAGTACAAAAAACGCAGGTGAAAAAATACCTGTCCCTAAGTGTAAAGTTCCGGATAAAGCCAATATAAAACGACCTATCAGAAGCGTAGCAAAGGCTATTGACAAAGATTTGCGAATACCGAATTTATCTGCTACTCCTCCTAGTACAACCATAGCCAGAGTAATTCCACCAGTTAGGAAACTAAGGACCCAGCCGGCTTGCGGATCTGTAAGGAGAATATTCTGGGAAAGATAGATTTGCATTTCTGTGAGTACTCCAAAATATACTATCCCTTCTAAAAGATAGGGTAAATTGATTCCCCATAATGCTCGGGGAGCAGTGAAAAAGGCGACAAAGGTTTCACCTAATTCATTGAAAGCATCACTGACAACTTTACCTAAAGACTTATGTTCTTTTTCTTTTTGCTGATTTTCCATTTGCTGTCTCCAATTACGTGAAATAATAGAAAAGATACGAGATAAATTTAAAAAAATTGCTACAATATCAAAATTAATTTATTCCAGAGAAATAGAACTTTATAAAAATTTAGATAGAAATCACTTTTAGTGTGAAAATAGAAGCGTTTTTCGTGATTTTCCTTGCTGCTAGTGATTTTCTTTATTATTTTGTTAACTATGTAATAAAATTTGACAGGGAGATAAAAATATGAAGAAACTCATCTTAGTTCTTAGTTTGATTGCGCTGATCAGCACTGTACTTATTGGACGACCTATGAAATTTGAAGATCTGGTTAATTGTAAACGAGTATCCGCCCCCCATTATTCACCGGATGGTGAAAAAATTGCCTTTACAATGCGGCGGGCTTATTTGGATGAAAATAGTTATTCGAGCTGGATTAATATACTTGATGAAGAAGGGCAGGAAACAGGACAGGTTAAGCTGGATTCCTTTTCTGTCTGGCATCCTCGTTGGTCGCCTGATGGGAAAAAACTGGCCTATCTCTCGGATAAAACGGGAACGCCTCAGATCTGGTATTATTATCCAAGAAGTGATAAAAAGGAACAATTTACAGACCATTATACAGGTGTAAATTCTTTTGTATGGTCTAATAAAGGCGAGAAGATTGCCTTTGCAACTCGGGTTTATCCGGACTGTAAATCTCAACAGGCCATAAAAGAACGGGATCAAAAGAAGGAAGATTCTCAGGTTAATGTCAGGGTTTATGAAGAGCTAATGTTTCGCCATTGGGATAGATGGTGGGATCATAAACGCTCCCATATTTTTGTAATCAATACTGAAAACAAACAAATGCAGGATGTCACTCCCGGAAATCACGATGCACCTCCCATATCGCTCGGTTCCGGATACACATTCTCTCCTGATGATAGCAAGTTGTACTTTACAAGTAATCATGATGAGGTTGTTGCTACCAGTACGAATAATGATATCTGGTCCGTACCAGTTGTGGGAGGCCAGGTTGAACTTATAACTGATGCCTGCTCTGGTCGGGAATTTAATGGCAGTGACTATGCTCCACAATTTTCACCAGATGGAAAGCACCTGGCATTTATCTCTATGAAAAGAGCCGGCTATGAATCAGATAAACATGATCTGTTTTTGAAAAATATGGAAGATGGTAGTTTTACAAAATTGACTGAATATTTTGATTATTCTATCAGTTCCTATGAATGGATGCCGAATAGCAAACAGATTTTGTGCCGGGTAGATCATCAGGGTAACTACAAGATATTCAAACTGGACATATCTAAAAAAGAATTTGAGCCATTAATCAAAGAAGGTTATAATTCCTCTATTGAAATTGCACCTTCTGGAGATAAATTTTTATACTTGCACAATACATTTACCAGACCATCGGAAATATATGAAGCTGATCCTCAAACTGGCGATTTTACGCAAGTGACATCTTATAATGATGCCAGTTTTGCTGATGTAGATATGCATGCTGCAGAAGAATTTTGGTATAAAGGTGCTAAAAATGATCGGGTGCACGGCTTTTTGATCAAGCCCCCCAATTTTGATCCTGATAAGGAGTACCCAATGGTATATATGGTCCATGGTGGTCCGCAGGGAGCCTGGCATAATGGTTGGCATTATCGCTGGAATCCGGAATTGTGGGCTGCTCAAGGTTACGTACTTGTGTTAGTGAATCCTCGTGGCAGTACGGGTTATGGGCAAGAATTCAAATATGAAATATCGAAAGATTGGGGCGGTAAAGTCTTCACTGATCTGGTCAAAGGTCAGGAGTATATCATTGAAAATTATGATTTCATTGATGAGGATAATATTGCAGCTGCAGGTGCCTCATTTGGTGGTTATATGATGAATTGGTTTGAAGGCCATATGAACGCCTTTGAATATCCTTTTAATACACTGGTTAATCATGATGGTGCTTTTAATCTATATTCTAAATATCTGACCACTGAGGAACTCTGGTTTCCTGAGTGGGAATTTGATGGTCCATTCTGGGAAAATAATAAATACTACAAAAAGTTTTCGCCCCATAATTATATTGAAAATTTTAATACACCCATGCTAATAATTCATGGAGAAAAGGATTATCGTCTTGATTTTGGAGAAGGGTTGATGCCTTTTACAGCATTACGTAGAAAAGGAATACCGGCCAAATTGGTACTTTTCCCTGATGAAGACCATTGGGTGCAAAAACCTAAAAACAGCCAATTCTGGCATGAAACCATTTTCCAATGGCTGAATCAGTATATTGGAAAATAATAGGATGAAATTAGGTTTTTTAAAAATGGATTTGAATCCGGCTAAATCAAGTGCAGTCTGTTTATATTTTCGCTTTTATTAGCCCGATTTTAGCTTTAATTTCTAAGGAATTTGATAGCAACAGGTAAAGGAGAAAAGATAATGAACCCTTATATTTTTAGAAAATACGATATTCGAGGAGTTGTAGAAGAGGATTTTACAGATGATGTAGTCATAAATATTGGCAAAGCTTACGGTACATTAGTCAAAGAGAGAGGCGGAAAGAAAATTGCATTGAGTGGAGATGTTCGTAAAACTACGCCTCGTCTCAAAAAATTGATCAGCAAAGGTATTCTGTCCACTGGTATAGATGTTGTTGATATTGGTATTTTGCCTACACCTGCTAATTATTTTAGCATGTACACTATGGATGTTCAGGGAGCCGTTCAGGTAACTGGAAGTCACAATCCTCCTGATATGAACGGTTTTAAGATGTCTTATAACAAACAATCTGTTTATGGCGATGATATCCAAAAATTAAAAGAAATTATCGAAAATGAAGAATTTGCCGAAGGTAAAGGTAATTTTAGCGAAGAAGATATTCTGGAAAAATATAATGAAGAAATAGTATCAAATATTAAGCTGGAAAAGGATATTAAAGTGGCAGTAGATTGTGGTAATGGCGCGGCCTGTCTTTCTGCTCCTGAGGCGCTAAAAGCAATTGGCTGTGAAACTACTGAATTTTACTGCGATGTAGATGGCTCTTTTCCAAATCATCATCCTGATCCTACTGTCAAAGAATATATTCAGGATCTGATCAAAGAAGTTGAAAATGGCGATTATGATTTTGGAGTTGCTTTTGACGGTGATGCTGATCGGATTGGTGTCATTGATGATACAGGCTCCATAATTTGGGCTGATTACATAATGATATTGTTCCTGGATGAGGTTATAAAAGATGGTGAAAAAGTAATATTTGACGTGAAATGCTCTCAGGCTCTGGAAGATATGATCAAAGAAAAAGGCGGGACCCCGTTCATGTGGAAGACCGGCCATTCTTTGATCAAAGAAAAGATGAGAGAAGAAAACATAGATTTTGCTGGCGAAATGAGCGGACATATTTGTTTTGCTGATGATTATTATGGCTATGATGATGCCATTTATGCAGCGCTTCGTTTTGCCCAGATGTTGTCCCGCAAATCAGAAAAATTATCTGAGATAATGGCAAAATTGCCTCATTATCAATCTACACCTGAGATGCGCCTGGAATGTCCTGATGATAAAGCCAAATTTGAGATTGCAGAAAAAGCAGCTGCTTACTTCAAAGAAAACTATGAATGTATTGATGTAGATGGCGTAAGAATTAAGTTTGGAGACGGCTGGGGACTGGTTCGAGCTTCCAATACTCAACCTGTGATTGTTACTCGTTTTGAAGCCCAGACTGAAGAGCGTTTAGAGGAAATTAAAGAGCTTGTCCTGAGCAAATTGAAATCCTTTGGCGAAATTGAGATGCCTTGACTTTATTGTTTATCAAGACCAATCTGATATTAACTAGATAGAAATACAGGTAACCGGGAAATACATTAAATGAATGACCTTAATCAGCGATATTATGAGTTTCGCAATAGAATAAATGATAGACTCCGTCATCTTGATATGCCGGAGTCTATTCAAGCCTTTAGAAAATCGCTTGAATATGCCCTTCAAGGAGAAGGAAAAAGAATCCGACCAGTTCTTTTATTGTTGGTAGGAACTTCGATGGATAAATCTGTAGATGAACTTATGCCTGCTGCTCTGGCTATAGAAATTTTGCATACCTTTACTCTTGTACATGATGACATTATGGATGAAGATGATATGCGGAGGGGACAAGCGACTATTCATAAAAAATGGAATGCTAATACTGCCATTCTTTCCGGTGATGGTTTGTTTGCTCTCGCTTATCGAGAATTAATGAGAGCAAAGCATTCCAAAATTGATGAAATTGGAATACAATTCAGTGAGGCTCTACTCAAAATATGTGAAGGGCAGGCTCGTGACATGAATTTTGAGCAGCGGGATGATGTGACTCCCGGTGAGTACCTTGCTATGGTAGAATTAAAGACGGGCGAACTGCTGGGTTTATCCTGTAAAATCGGAGCTATGCTGGCTGATGCTGATCCGAAAATAGTTACTTGGCTTGACGACTTTGGCAGGAAACTGGGGCAGGCTTTCCAAATACAGGACGATGTTCTGGAGATTAGTTCTGATGAGGAGCAAATGGGCAAAAGCCTGGGCAGTGATTTTGCCGCTGGAAAGAAAACCTATCCATTGACATTAGTGCTTTCGCGATTGAATCAAGATGAAAAGAAAAAGTTTATATCATTTTTGAAAAATAATTCCTATAATAGAAAAGAGGTATTGCGAAAGTTTCGGCACTATGAAGCTCTTATGGAGTCTAAAAGAGTTATACTGGAATTGATAAATAGCGCACTTGCTGATCTGGATAAATGTCCAAATGCGATCAGTCAAAATCTGAAATTTTTAGTTGATTTAATTTCTAATAGGGACCATTAAATTGAAAAAGAAAGAACTTACTATTAATAATAAATATGGATTGCACTCTCGTCCAGCCTCGGAACTAGTCAAAACAGCTTCTAAGTTTGACTCTGATATAAAGTTGCATTACAATGGACAGGAGGCCAATGCAAAGAGTATTTTAGGTATAATGGTTCTTGCTGTTGAGCCGGGAGCGAAAGTTCAAGTATCGGCTGATGGTCAGGATGAAGATGGAGCTCTGCAAGCTATTGAAGAATTAATTTCGAACAAGTTTTATGTAGAGTATAAGGATGAAAATAATTAAAGGCAGAAACATATCACAGGGAATCGCCATAGGAAATGTTCACTGGCACCGATCAAACGTTCTTGTAATACCTGATGAACAAGTAAGTGATCAAGCCCAGATTGAAAAGGAGATGGAAAATCTGCAATCTGCTATTGATAATTGCATCAGTGAATTAGAGCAGACCAGAAAGCTTGTAGTTCGGCATCTAGATGAAGAACATGCTCAAATAATTGATAGCCAACTCATGATTCTGAAAGATCCCTACCTCAAGAAAGAAGTTAAAGAACTCATAGAAGAAGAAAAATTCAATGTAATCAAAGCCTTTAATATTGTAATTGCCAATTATGAGGAGCGGCTTTCCGGAAGTCAATCTGACTATCATCGCCAGCGGGATCTCGATATCAAAGACATTCGTAAAAGGATAGTCCATTATCTAATAAAACGTGAAGACTATATAAATAAACAAATTCAGGAACCCTCTATTTTAGTTAGTGAATCGGTTTCACCTTCTGATTTATTTACTCTCGATCCTGAAAATGTTATGGGAATTATTACCCATGATGGAGGAGCTGATTCCCATCTTGCCATTATGGCTAAGGCCTTTAAATTGCCCTATCTTTCAGGCGTGGAAGATCTGGAAAGAATTGACGAAGATGAAGAAATTATTTTAGATGCCTATAAAGGCAAGATCATCAAAAATCCTGTTTCTAAAACCAAACAACTTTACCTTGACAAACTCAGGAAGTATGAATTAGAGCGCAATAAAAAGATAGAATTAATTGAACAAACAAAAGATGGTACTCCTTTTGGAATTTATATTAATGTTGAGTTTATCAACGAGCTCGATGCTCTGGATAGGGATTCTTATAGTGGAATAGGATTATTCAGAACGGAGTTTCTGGGCCTTGAACGCAATGCCTTCCCTTCTGAGCAGGAACAGGTTGAGGTTTATAGTGAAGTGCTCGATAAAATAGGTGATAAGCCAATTGTTTTTCGCACCTTTGATTTTGGACGCGATAAATTCATTGATATGTTAGATATGGAAATGTTTCATGTTGACAGTTCCTATCAGGATTGGGGGGGGATTAAACTATGCCTGGAAAACCCTGAGATTTTGAAGACTCAGTTTCGAGCCCTTCTCAAAGTCAGCTCCCAACGGGATCTCCATATAATGTTGCCTATGATCTCTAATCTGGATGAGGTGGAAGCTGCCAAAGAATTATTCCAGGAAGCACAACAAGAAATTGACAAAAAAAATATTAATTATAGTGAAGTCAAGTTAGGTGCTATGGTAGAAACCAAGGAAATTCTGGAGAACCTGGATGAATTGGCTTCTAGTGTAGAATTCTTCAGCATTGGTACTAATGATCTGGCTCATTTTATACTGGGAACGAGTCGAGATTCTGACTCAGTTACCCATCATTACCATCCTTTTATGTTCAAGGCCATCAGCGGAATTGTTGAAGCAGGTCAACGCAATCAAATACCTGTAACCTTGTGTGGAGAAATGGGTGCTGATCCCTACGCCTTAATCGGACTGGCAGCCGTCGGAATCAGAAATATTAGTGTTAACACCAGCTCGCTGGCTAGTATTACCAGAGAAGTAAAAAATATAGATTTAAAAAAGATGGAAAATCTGGATTCGCTCATTTATAGTTGTGATGATCCGGAAACAGTTCAATCTATTTTAATTGAATATTACGAACAATATATTGGGAAAAATGAATAAAATATGCAGGATAATAAAGACATAGCAGTCGAACTAGAAAAATTGATGTACTATCCTCCCAGCAAAGGATATGCTCTTATTCTTGTAAAAAAGCAAGTACCAGAGGAGGAAAGGAGCCTAAAACTACCAATTATCATAGGTGCTTTTGAGGCACAGGCAATCGCCCTTGCTCTGGAAAAACTCAACATGCCACGTCCCCTGACTCACGATCTATTTGCCAGCTTTTTAGATAGAATGAAATATAACGTCAACAAGGTAGTTGTTAGCGATCTGGTTGACGGAACTTTTTATGCTAACATCTATATGGAATCTGAGGATAATGTAAACTATGTAATGGATTCACGTCCTAGTGATGCAATTGCCCTGGCGCTGCGAGTTAATGCAGAGATTTATGTCAAAGAAAAAGTCTTTAATGAAGCCGGTCAGGAACTGGAAACTCCGGAATTGGCCACTGATGAAGATTCCCAGCGAACCTACCATGAAGGCAATAAAAATTTCGATCAGTTGTTTGATCTGCAAATGAAGCTTCAGGAAGCCATCGACAATGAAAATTATGAATTAGCCGCTAAAATTAGAGATAAAATTGCTCAAATTGAAGATACTGATGCTGGTAAAGATGATGATTTCGAGGATGATGAAGATTGATATAAGTTCGATGTACAAAAAACCAATAAAGTCATGCTAAGTAAAGGCAAAGCAAGACTAAACAATTTTTATACTAGAATTCTGGATCTGGACCAGGAAGTGATTGGATTTTTTCCAGTGTTTTTTTTGCAGCCATTTGCTCAGCAGATTTTTTGGTCGTAGAAGTGGCACTGCCGTATTTCTTACCATTCAAAAATAGACCAATTCTATATTTTCTTTTATGATCAGGTCCGGATACTTTTATTATCCGAAAGTCTATATCTGTGATCTTATTTTTCTGGCAATATTCAATAAGATTGCCTTTATAATTGATCTTTCTGGCTGAATTATCAATTTCTTTGTTTTCCATGACCCAATTAATAATAAAATTTGATGTCTTTTTGAGCCCTTTGTCCAGATACATTGCGCCAATAACAGATTCTAAAATTTCAGCCAGGATTTTTTTTCTAGTAGGAAGGTTCTCCATATCGACGCTTTTGTCAACGATACAATCATCTTCAAGATTCAAAGTTTCAGCAACGCGATAAAGATAATGACCATTTACATATTTCATGCGCTTTTTGGTTAACTGGCCTTCTTTTTCATCAGGGAATTTTTTATATAAATATTCTGAGGCCACCAGATCAAGGACAGCATCGCCTAGAAATTCCAGCCGTTCATAGGGCACGGGATTTACATTTAATGTGGAAGGATGGGTGAAAGCCCGCTTCAAAAGTTCGGGATTAGTAAAATAAAAACCCACCCGTTTTTCAAAAACAGATGGGTTTTTTCTTTTTATAAAGATTTTTGATAAAAAAGAATTCATTCCATAAAAATCGGGTATTGTTTATTGTTCATATTTTTTAACCGCAACAGTAGCATTGTGGCCACCGAATCCAAAGTTATTGCTTATACCGGCATGAAACTCAAGTTTTCGAGCTTCATTGGGAGTATAATCAAGATCACATTCTGGGTCAGGATTTTCATAATTAATAGTAGGTGGGATGATCTGATCCTGTAGAGATTTACAGAGAGCAATAAACTCCACTCCACCTGTTGCTCCCAGAATATGGCCGGTCATGGATTTTGTTGAACTGATCGGAATCTCTTTTGCCCGATCGCCAAAAACCTTTTTAATCGCTTTGGTTTCAATAGGGTCATTGGCAGGAGTAGATGTACCATGAGCATTAATGTAACCAATGTCTTCCAGCTTGAGATCAGAGTTCTCAATAGCCTGATTCATGGCTTGAGCGGCTCCGGCTCCATCTGGATGTGGCGCGGTTATATGATGGGCATCTGCTGAAAACCCATATCCTGTTATCTCTCCAAAAATAGGAGCGCCACGTTTTTGGGCATGCTCCAATTCTTCCAAAATAACAATTCCTGCACCTTCGCTCATGACAAATCCATCTCTCTCTTTGTCAAAGGGACGGCTTGCTTTTTGCGGATCATCATTGCGTTTGGATAAAGCCTGCATATTGGTAAAACCTGCCAGAGCAAGAGGGGTAACACTTGCTTCGGAACCGCCGGTGACAACAATGTCAGAATCACCAGTGATAATATGGTTATATGCAACACCAATAGCATGGCTAGCAGTGGCACACGCTGAAGTAACCGAATAGTTCGGGCCGGTAAAATTCCAGCGCATTGAAATTCGACCAGGGATCATATCGGGGATCATCATAGGTACAAAAAGTGGGCTAACATAGCGGGCTCTCTTTTTCAGAAGCCTTTCATGCTGAGCCTCAAGTGTACTTATCCCTCCGATACCAGAACCCGTTACAACTCCAATCCGGGCCGGGTCAAGATCATGGTCTTCCAGATGACTGCTTTTTACAGCCTCTTCAGCTGCCACCATACCTAGCTGGCAAACTCGATCCATTCGTTTGGCCTGTTTCCTTTCAAAGTAGTCTAAAGGATCAAAATCCCGGACTTCACCAGCAATTCTTACCCTTAAACCTTCAGTATCAAAGGCCTGGATAATATCAATACCACTTTTTCCTTTTAATACATTTTCCCAGAATTCTGAGACATTTCTTCCAATCGGATTAATTGTCCCAATTCCGGTTACAACTACTCTCTTTTTACTCATATTCGATATACCAGTTTTAAATCAGACTTTGTCTTTTAAATATTCTACTACATCTTTGACAGTACGTAGATCATTTGCATCTTCGTCTGGAATTTCAATATCGAATTCCTCTTCCATCTCCATGACCAATTCAACTGTATCAAGAGAGTCAGCACCAAGGTCTTCGATGAAATTTGAATCTTCAGTAATCTTAGATTCTTCAACACCTAACTTATCAGCTGTTACTTCTTTCACTTTTTTGACTAAATCCATAGTATCCTCCTAATTTTAGTTGCCTACATATTCTAGTTACATGTTTTACATTACCATTCCACCGTCAACTTTGATGACCTGGCCAGTAATGTATTTAGCAAGGGGAGAAGCCAGGAATAAAACTGTATTGGCTACATCCTCAGGATCGCCAAAGTATTTGAGTGGAATATTATCTAAATATTTTTCCTTTATATCGTCAGGTAATTCTTGTGTCATTTTTGTTTTAATGAATCCGGGAGCGACTAGATTAACATTTATACTGCGGGGAGCAAGTTCTTGAGCAATAGATTTGGAAAAGCCAATTAATCCTGCTTTACTGGCTGAATAATTGCTTTGTCCAGCATTTCCAGTTATACCGACAACCGAACTGATATTGATTATACTTCCGGATCTCTGCTTGAGAAAATATCTAATTGCCGCCCTGGTCGTTAGGAAAGCGCCTTTAAGATTTGTCTCTAGAACAGAATCCCAGGCTTCATCTTTCATCCGCATGAGCAGGCCGTCACGTGTTATTCCCGCATTGTTTATTAATACATCAATACTACCACGTTCTTTGTAAGTAGTTTTTATAAGGTTCTGAACGTCATCTTTATCGGTAACATTACAAGGAATTGCAGAACAGGAATAGCCCTGATCAAGAAATTCCTGATGGGTTTGCTTCAGTTTTTCTTCAACAATATCGGTAAGAATTACATGAGCATTACAACTGGCAAAAGTCTTTGCTATTTGCTTGCCAATTCCTTGACTTGATCCGGTTACTATAACATTTTTTTCAGAAAAATCTATTCGCATGAAAAATTCTCCAGATCTTTATATTTTGAAATGCCATTTGTATTCAGATTTTTATTGATTCTGCGAATTAATCCCTGTAAAACTCGTCCGGGACCAATTTCATAATAATCTTCAATATCTTCCGCAATCATATTTTCAATAGTGTTAACCCACAAAACCGATGATGTAAGCTGCTGATCAAGTCGATCACGAATTTCATTCGGGTCTTGAGTTGCGGTTCCGGTTACATTGCTATAGATGGGATATTCTGGCTTTTTAAAATTGGCATTATCAAGGGCTTTTTTCAATTCTTCCCGGGCACTCCTCATTAAAGGAGAGTGAAAAGCACCACCCACTGATAATTCAATTGCTCTGCGGGCGCCTTCATCTTTCATTTTCATCATAGCCTTCTGAACAGCTGGGGTTTCTCCGCTGATTACTATCTGTTTTGGAGAATTGTGGTTGGCCAGTACGCAGATTCCATAGCTCTCCATATCGTTGAGAGTTGCCTTAACCTTTTCAAAATCAAGTCCAACAATGGCTGCCATTGTACCAGAACTATTTTCTGTTGCCATTTGCATTTGCTCTGATCTTATTTTGACCAGTTTTAAGGCCTCTTCAAAATCAAGAGAACCAGCAGCAGTTAATGCAGTATATTCACCCAAACTATGTCCGGCCACTGCATTCGGCTGACAATTTGCTTCTATTTCTTTAAAAAGAGCATAAGAGTTAATGAATATAGCAGGCTGAGTTACTTTGGTTTCAGTAAGCTCTTTCAAAGGGCCTTTGAAAGAAAGCTGTTTAATTGAAAAATCATCGAAAAGTTTTTCAGCACGATCATAAAGATTTTGAGCCTGAGTGCTATTGGCATACAGATCCTCACCCATGCCGACATACTGTGATGCCTGGCCAGGGAAGACAAATGCTTTTTTGCTCATTACTCAACACTCCATTTAATTAATGTAGCCCCCCAGGTAAATCCGCCCCCAAAGGAGGTAAGTAATATAAGGTCGTCATTTTCAATGCGGCCTTCATCATAAGCGTCGATTATCCCCAGTGGAATTGTAGCAGCTGTAGTGTTTCCATATTTATCAATATTGATCATGACCTGCTCATCATCTAGGTCCAATTTGGATGCGCAAACATCAATAATTCGTTTATTAGCCTGATGAGGGATGAATAATTTTAGATCATTTTTGGAAACATTATTGCGTTTAAGTAATTCTTTACCTGTATCCACCATACTGTTAACAGCATATTTAAAAACTGGTCGTCCATTTTGATATATATAATGCATTTTTTTATCAACTGTTTCATGACTGGCGGGATTGCGGCTGCCTCCACCTTTCATATAGAGAAGATCCTGGCCCATTCCATCCATTCTTACTATAGAGTCAAGAACTCCTACATCTCTCTCAGTGGGCTCAATAAGAACAGCAGTACCTGCATCACCAAATAATACGCAGGTGCTTCTATCTTCATAATCAGTTATTGCGCTCATTTTTTCAGCACCAACAACCAGTACTTTTTCATGAGCACCGGATTCAACGAATTGTCGGGCAGTTTCCAGAGCATAAACAAATCCTGAACAGGCTGCTGATAGGTCAAATCCCCAGGCATTTTTAGCACCAATGTTTTCCTGGATAAGTGCGGCCGTGCTGGGAAAAAACATATCAGGGGTGATTGTAGCTACTATTATTACGTCAATTTCTTCGGGATCAACATCAAACCGGGATTGCATATCTTCAAAAGCACGACTAGCCATATCAGATGAAGCTTCATCATCTGCAGCAATATGGCGCTCGCTAATTCCGGTTCTTTCACGAATCCACTTATCAGAAGTGTCCACCATCTTTTCAAAATCAAAATTATCGAGAATCTTTTCGGGTAAGTACTTGCCGAAAGCTGTAATAGTTGCATTCAAATTTTTCATGTTAGGCTCATTTTAAAATTATAAAAATACACAAAATCTATATTCAGGAAAATATAAATTTTGTGTACAATAAGCAATAATTAATTTTTTAGTGGCTATTCATTTTCAGCCGATATGACCTGCTTACCTTTATAATATCCACAATGGGGACATGCTCGGTGAGGCATCTTTTTGTCACCACATTGCGGGCAGGTGGAAAGGGCTGGCGCTTTTGCTTTCCAGTGGGTACGTCTTTTATGTTTTCTTGTACTTGAAGTCTTTTTCTTTGGTACAGCCAATTTATTAATCCTCCATTTTACTTTTAATTTCTTTTAACTTCTCCAATCTTGGATCGATACTCTCGATTTCACATTCACAGGATTGCTCATTCAGATTAACACCACATTGTGGACATAAACCTTTACACTTCGGGTCACACAAATGTTTGCTAGGAATGGCCAATAATAAAGAATCTTTTAAGAATTTGGCCAGGTCCAGAGTATCCGAAGTCACAATAAAAGTGTCTTCTTCCTGCTTATTGTCTTTCTCTTTCGGGTCAAATAGCAATCTAATTTTTTGCGAAACATCTTCCACAAAAGGTTCCAGGCAACGATCACAATTAGAATTAATATGGGCATTTACCTGACCTTCTAACCAGATCCGATTGGTTTCCTCTTTGATAACATGGGCTTCCAGGTTGATCTGGTTTACAAAACCTTCCTCTTCGAGACCTATTGCCTCAGGCTCGAAATCTTTGTCCAGTTTCGTTATTTTTTCTGTAAATGAACTTAATTCAATCTTCATAACGGGTAGGAATTTATAAGGACTAATATCTATTATCAAGTCTTATTTAGCAGTAGCCTCCATATTTGCAAATAAATTCTTCTGTAATTTCCTGATAGAACATTAATTAGATTGATTCCAATCTAAATCTTTGGCTTTACTAATTATTTAGATCAAATTGAAGAATTGACCATAAATATAAATAGGATTGATAATTTTGTTGCTAAAACCCAAAATAGCTTGAAATTACAATTTTGTAGTTGATTTAAGGGGCAATTACTATTACATTTCTGAACAGTTTTTAACTTTTTACAGGTGAAATAAGTAAATGGCAAAAGATTATCCTACAGTAAAAGATATTGCCCGGGAACTTGGATTACATCATTCTACTGTTTCCCGTGCTTTAAGAGATTATCCAGATATAAGTGAAGCCACAAAAGAAAAGGTGAAAAAAGCCGCCCGCCGTATGAATTACAGCCCCAATATTGTTGCTCAAAGTTTAAAAACTAAAAAGACAAAGTTGGTTGGCATTATTGTCCCTGAGATTATTCATGATTTTTTCTCCAAAGCTATAAGCGGAATTGAAAATGTTGTATATAATCATGGTTATGTACCCATTGTATTGCAATCCAATGAATCTTCATCGCGTGAGGAACTGAATGTTGATGCTATGATCACCAATCGTGTGGCCGGTTTAATTGTCTCTATTTCTCAGGATACAGAATCCAGTCAACATTTTCAGCGATTTATTGAAAAGGGCATTCCTCTGGTCTTTTTTGATCGGGTGATACAGGGCTTGAAAGCCGGGTACGTTATTTCAGACGATGAACAGGGTTCGTTTCAAGGAGCCCAATATTTAATTGATAAAGGCTACAAAAAAATAGCCTATTTTTCCGGCCCCAAAAATTTAACAATTTGCAAAAACAGATTACGCGGCTTCAAAAACGCACTGAAAAAGAATGATATTGCTTTAGATACTAATTTAATTTTTCATGGTTCGCTCCATGAAGAGAATGGCTATCAAACTATTGAAAAATTGATTGGCAAAAATGATATACCTGAGGCAATTTTTGCAGTCAATGATCCTGTTGCAATGGGAGCCTACAAAAAAATCAAAGAAGCCGGTCTCAAAATACCAGAAGATATCGCTGTACTTGGCTTTTCCAATAATGAAGTTTCTTCATATCTGGATCCAGCCCTATCTACAATTGACCAGTTTCCTGCTGAAATGGGAGAAAAAGCAGCTCAAATATTATTTACAAGAATGCAAAAAGAAAATCCCGATGAAGAAATTCAGAAAATGAGAACCGAGTTAATTGAACGACAGACAACTTGATTGTTATTTGCGATTTGGCAAGATTTACTTGATCAATATTGTACTTGAGCAATAATCAAATAAGGATTCCGATATGATTGTTAGCCTGAAACGAAGTTTGATTTTTATTGCCTTATTTTTAATATTCTTTCAGCTTTCCTGGAGCGACCAGAGAGGACAATATTTTTACAAAAAAAATTACACGCCTGAACCAATTCCGGAATACAATAAGATAAAAGATGATCTCCCGGTTCCTGTTCTAAGTGATAATCAGGAATGGATTGATATGTATTGGTATTCCTGGAAACTGGCCTATAATAGGATCAAATCGCCTCAAAAAGATTCTCCTTTTGTATCCAATTGGCTGGATGAGGCTTTTAGCCAGAATATTTTTCAGTGGGATACAATTTTTATGATCATGTTTGCTCGCTATGGGCACCATATTTTCCCTTCTGTCAATTCTCTTGATAATTTCTACTGCCTTCAGCATGAAAGTGGATATATAGGACGGGAATATAGAGAATCTGATGGGAAAGCAATTCATTTTAAAGATGGCAATCTGTTTCATCCCCAAGGCTGGCAAAATACCATTAATCCACCTCTTTTCAGCTGGGCTGAAATTGAGTCGTTCCAACTTAGCGGTGATACTGCCCGACTTACAAAAGTAATTCCTGTACTGGAAAAGTATGCGCAATGGTTAGAAAGAGAAGGTCGCCCAGGGGCCAAAAATTGGGAAAAAAATGGACGGCGGTCCCAATCTAAGCATCAATTATATTGGAATACTCCTTTAGGAAGTGGAATGGATAATACTCCTCGGCCAATTCAAAAGGGAAGTGGTTGGATTGATATGTCAGCTCAGATGGTGATAATGTATGATAATCTTGCAAAAATGTGTCGGATAACAGGCAAATTAGAAAAAGCCTCTCATTACGAACAAAAATCAAATATAATTACTAAAAAAATAAATAAATGGTGCTGGAATTCAGATGACGGAATCTATTATGATGTGGATAGGGAAGGAGAGCAATTCAGCAAAAAAACAGCCGCATCTTTTTGGCCTTTATTGGCTGAAGTCGCAGACTCTATGCAGGCTGAAAAATTAACCCAGCATCTCAAAGACCCGCAGGAATTCTGGCGTCCTTTTGTTTTTCCAACACTGGCTGCGGATGAACCCGAATACTCTCCTGATGGAAATTATTGGCGCGGCAGTGTCTGGGCTCCCACGAATGTCATGATCATTAAAGGCCTGGAAAAATACGGTTATGAAAAATTTGCCCACCAGGCAACAGAAAAATATTTAAAGGGTATGTATAATGTATTCCAAAATACAGGAACAGTATGGGAAAATTATGCACCGGAAAAATTACAGCCTGGGGATCCTGCTCAACCAAATTTTGTTGGCTGGACGGGCTGCGGCCCCATTCAATTATTGATTGAGAATGTGCTGGGATTCCGTCCCTATGCTTCTGCTAATAAACTCGTTTGGCATTTGAATAGGACAGACCGACACGGGATTAAGAATTTGCGCTTTGGTAACATCAAAACTACATTAATTTGCCAAAAAAGGGAAAATATTCAGGAAACTCCTCAAATCGAAACCAATTCTAACCGTGCTTTTAATTTGATTATAAAATTTGGTGAGAAAAACTATAAAGTTAAGGTCGCTGCTGGTAAAGGCACAATTAAACTGAAATAAAACAAATAAAGAATAGAGGAATTTAACTATGAAAGGTAAATCGTCTATAATCCTTTTATTTTTGGTGATTACTATTGTAACTCAGTCCTTTGGATTTTATGCTTTCAATAGACGAAATCATCCTGAACTTGATTGGAAAGAAATTCAATCTGAGAATGTAACCATTGTTTATCATGATCCCCTTTACAAGACTGCTCAAGAAGCTCTTCAAGTAGCTGAAGCCTCATATCAATCATTATCGCAATCCTATGATCTGGAATTGGATAAAAAAGTAAAAATATTCATCTCGGATCAGGATGATATTACCAATGGCTTTTCCATGGCCGGACGTCACATTGTCATCTGGGTTGATGTGAATGACTATGTAAATATGTTTACCGGACGGGAAAGCTGGTTGAGGAAAGTGATAGCTCATGAAATGTCTCATCATTTTGTTTTTCATTCTGTTCGCTCCTGGATTGATATGTTTTTTCCAGTTTCAGCATTAAGCTTTCCCGGTGATTTCAATGAAGGTTACGCCATGTTTTTGAGCGGCGAAAAGTGGGGCTTTGGCCGCTCTGATGCTTCGCTGAGAAAAGCCGTCTATTCTAATAAAATGAGTTATAAATATAGAGATGGGTTCCATTATACAACAGGATTCTCAATGGTCCGTTATTTGTATGAATTTTATGGAATTGATAAATTACAGAAGCTCTTAAAATATAGGAATGAATTAAAAATCTATGAATTTAAAAAAGCTTTCAAAAAAGTATATGGTAAAAGTCTAAAGGATTTTAAAGAAGAATGGCGGAAATACATTTACACCTATTATTACGGTACGGGCTACGAATTAAAGCAAATTATCGATAGTGATACCAGTACTGCTATGACTTTCCGCTCCCTGCAAGGTGTTCCCATTGAGGGCTGGAATCATATTGAAAATCTGGTGATGAATGATTCCATGGCCGTTATTCTGGGTAAAAAATCCGAAAAACAATATTTTAAAAATATAGTTATGGCTAGCTATAATCCGGATACTCTGAACACTGATACACTGGAATTTGAAGAAATAACTTCCATAAAGAAATTACAGTATGCTTTCCATCTTGATATTAGTTCCAATTCTCGATATGTAACTTATGTTCGTGATATTCGTTATGAGAATGGTAGTATTCGCCCTGCTATTTTTCGATTTGATCGCCAAAACCCGAAAAATGAAAAAATAGTTCAAGGTGATCTTGCTCAGGTTGCAAACAATGGCGAAGTCTTTTTCCAAACCTTAATCAAAGGGAAAAATTATATAAAAAGAGCCAATAATAAGGAAATTGAAACTTTATTAACCTTTCCTGAATCTAAGATAGGTCGTTTGAGATTAAGTCCTGATAATCGTTTTCTGGCAATTACAAGATTGGATAAGAAAAAGAAATTTCTATTTGAATTATATGATCTGAAGGGGACAAAGTTAATTTGTAAAAATGAACTCATGCGCCTGCCTAGAGAAGTGTTTTGGACTGATAATGACAATCTAATGTTGACGATTCCTTCGGAAAAAGATAGTCGCACAATTATAAAGAAATATTCTCGAACAAATAAAAAATGGACGCAATATTTATCACCGCCCTTCAATGTGATTCCTGTGCTTGAAGAAAAAACCGATAGCACTCACAAATTATTAGTGCAAGCTGAACTCGATCGTAAAGAAAGACAACTAGGTAAGGTTGATTTAACAAATGATACAACTGATATTTTTAAGAACTATCATCAGGATAATTATTATAATCGTTGGATAAGAGCGCAAAATCCCAATCCAATTACCCTGCCTGATACTATTCCTCAAATTATGGAGCAAAAAAATTATAAACCTGCTCTGGATATGAGTCCATTAATCAGCCTGCCATTACCGGATGAAGAAGGCTTCACACTTATGAATTTTTGGATGGATCCGCTCATGAAACACAGCCTAAATCTAGTCGGATATTTTCCCTATAATGGTGATGATCCCTACTATTTCATTAATTATCTAAATAATTGTCTAAAACCAACTTTCAGTTTGAGCTATGCCCGCTATAATTGGATTGGTGGTATCTGGGAAAATAAAATATTTTATCAGAAAGTTCAGGATGCTTCATTACTGGCCAGTTTTCCTGTCAATATTAATACTCCCTTCTTGAAGGTAAATATAGCACCTGGATTAAATTACCGCAAGGTGCAGCAAAAAGAGAAAAATTTTGAAGAGGAACCAATTTTCGAAAATGGTGAGGCCTTTGCACTTAGAGGCCAATTTGGCATAAGTTACGATCTGCCTTTTAAAAATCACCAATATCATCCCATCCGTAAACTGAGATTGAGTTACAAATCCCGGGCGGCCAGCACCAGTCTGGGCATGGATCGGGATTTTACCGACCATGAAATCAATATTGATGCTGGAATTGCGCCCTTTTATGATATATTTGGGCTCAATCTAGACAATTTTTCAATCACAAATCAGACTACTCTGGAATGGCTAAATGGCAATTATCTCGCTCAATATCAGCCCGGAATTGATACTTACGAGAATATTCCTATCACTGGTGGAGTTATTTCACAACGACAATATTTACGTGGTGTAGAAAAAACACTGGTCGGCGATCAATTACTCATTACAAAAAGTGAGTTATGGGCTAAAGTTTCCGATGATTTCAATATGAGTTTTATTTTAGGATTTCCCATCCTTGATCTCAAATATACTGGTGTTGGGGTCTGGTTTGATTATGGCAAATTATGGTTTAATGGACAAAATCGGTCGCCCCGCACATTCAAAACTATGGGCTATGAAATAAAAGGTGTGCTCAATATTTTACAGCTTCCCACCATTCAAAGATTTGGAAAAGCCTTTGATCTGGATGGCAATAGCAAGGGTTACTACTATCAGATTGATATTCCTTTTTATCAGAATATTTATTGAGAATGGATGAGTGGATGGCTGGAAAGTTGGATGGTTGGATAGCTGGATGACTGGGAGGTAAGATGATGAATTTGTCAAATTTTGATCATTGAATTATAATTTGGTGAAATTTACAATAATTTAGGCTTCTTGAAGCTCATCTTCATGAGATAAATGAACTGTCTGAGTTGGGAATGCGAATTTGATACCTTCTTCTTCGAATTTTCTTTTAATGGCAAGATTTACTTTTTGCTGAATATCCATATATTTGTTGTAATCGGCACCTTTGATATAGTAAACAATCTCAATTATCAAATTGAAATCTCCATATTTAGAAAAGTGACAACGGTCAAAGCGAGTATCTTCAATTTCACCAATAATAGATTTAATCATTTCGGGAATTTTTTCCAGTTTTTCAGCCGGAGTGGAGTAGGTCACGCCAATATTGAAAAGGACTCTTCGCTCCTCCATGGAAATGTAGTTTTTTATTCTGGAATTGAGAAGATCATTGTTGGCAAAAATAAGTTCCTCACCATGCAAACTTCGAATTCGGGTGGTCTTGATGCCAATATGTTCGACAACTCCCAAATAATTATCAATTATTAAAAAATCACCTTCTTTAAAAGGTTTGTCAAAAAGAATGGCGAAATATCCAAACAGATCTGCCAGAACTGTTTGAGTTGCTAGAGCGAGCGCAACACCTCCAATTCCAATTCCTGTCATTAAAGTCTTGACTTTGAAGCCCAAATTATCCAGCAGAAAAATAATACCAAAAATCCAGATCAAGGATTTGAAGATCAGGCTAACCCCATTGATCATCTCTTTTGTGAATTTTTTCTGCTTTGCATAATAATTGCCAAGAATGTATCCTACTAGCAAACTCACCGACCTAATGCCAAGGAAAGTAAGGATAATAACTAATCCAAATTTAAAGATTTGATTCACATTAGCACTAAAGGTCAGACGCTTTAGACTGATATAAAGAATACCAAAATATCCCAAAGGAATCAGAATTTTTTTGATAGCCGATTGGATATCTTTAACAATCTCATCTGAAACATATTTGCTGGATTTGCGAAAAATTCGCAGAATAAAATAGGTTACCAGTCTGAATAAAAGGCCCCCGCCAATTAAAATAATAAGTGAAATTATGTATTCGTGAATAGGATTACGTGACAATATCTCTCCTAATTTATCAACCATATTACCTCCTTTTATTTATAATTTTTAGTTTTGAGTATCCATTACTTTTTTCTTAAATAATTTGTTATAATTGTATTTGTCTGGTTTCCTTTTTTCTACTGGAACATCATGGGTACGATTCTCCCACTTTTTCAATTTATCTCTTAGTTTTGTTTTTATCACCGAATATTCGGATTTGTTAGCCAAATTTTTAAACTCATTCGGATCCTTGCTTAAATCATAAAGTTCCTCGACAGGTCGTGGCCAGCGAAAGATCAAGCGCTCCTTACCTGCTAATCGGCCATTCTGTTTGGCTTCCCGCATGGCCTGGAACGAGGGCGAACCATATACATCAGCCGGTTGTGTATATGGTTTCCAGGGTAGATAATTACGAATATACTTATATTTCTCAGTTCTAACGGAACGAATATGATCATCAAGATCATGCCAATTTCTCTCAGAATAAATATAATTACGATAAGCTTGCTTATTTCCTTTTAAAGCAGAGTAGAAACTACTGCCGTGGAGAGAGTTAGGGACTTTTATACCAGTTAAGTCCAGTAAAGTTGGTACAAAGTCAATTGTACTTGTCAGTTGATCATAAATGCCAGGCTCAATATGATCTTTCCAGTAAAAAATAATTGGACTACCAATTCCAGAATCATAAAGTTGACCTTTCGCCCGGGGAAAGGGAAGACCATTATCACTCCAGAAAAGAATTAGAGTATTATCCAGCAGATTCTCTTTATTTAAGTGGTCAACAAGGGTGCCAATTTTAGCATCCATCTTTGAAACTTCATTATAATAGCGAGTCAAATCTGTTCTTACCCGTTTTAAATCCGGTAAATAAGGAGGAACAACCACTTCGTTATTTTCATATTGAAATTTTTTGGTTTTATATTTAAATGGACGATGAGGCTGGTGAAACCCAAGGGCAAGAAAGAATCGCTGATCTTTAGGGCGGGTTTTTAAGAAATTCTCCCATGCATCAACATCATTCTTTATATAATCAAATTTTTTGCGAGCAGATTTACCAAGATGAAGCTTACCTACATTCCCACTAAAATAATTTTGCTTTTTTAGATGCTGCGGCAGAATTTTTTCTTCTTTTGGTAATGGTGCATGCAAATCTTCAGTACCAGTGGAATGAGCATATTTACCTGTCCAGGCACTCGATCGACTTGGACTGCATTGCGGACTGGTTACAAAGGCTTGCGTGAATTTCAACCCATTATTTCCTAGGAAATCAATATGAGGAGTTCTTATAGATGAATTACCAAAACAGCCTAGATCATTCCAGCCTAGATCATCGGCAATTAGCCAGATAATATTGGGTGTCTTACTTTTTTTGTTATTCTGCAAAACATTCAGTGCCGGAATTAAACCGCCGGCATAAGCAAGAAATTCTCTACGCTCCATCCGAGCCCTCCCGAAAAATTTCACAAGAGTATTTATAATTTATAAAAATAGTAAGACAAAATTAAGGCTAAAGGAATAGATCTGATTAAAATAACAATATTTCTTGCAATAGGCCGACTTTCATTATAGATTTTCTCCATAGAAAAAGATTATGAATAAATTTTATACCATATTATTTTTAAGTTCCATTCTTTTAATAATAGCTAGTGGGCAGGAAAAATATTTTTCACGTATCGCTCTTGAGCGTCACATTCAGGTATTGGGCAGTGATTCTATGCTGGGAAGAGGAAGTGGCAACAGCGGTGGTGAACAGGCGGCCCAATATATTGCCGTCCAACTGGCGTCCATGGGTTTAAAACCCTTTGGTGATAATGGAGGCTATTTTCAAAAAATTCAAGTCCACGAAAATAAAGTTCTACAATCTTCTGTACTTAATTTTCTTTCCAGCCAGGATACCATAATTTTTGAATATCTAGAAGATTATGTCATGCTAAAATATGGATCTCAAACCTATATTCCTCAGCCTTCGGAAATGGTATTTGTGGGTTATGGAATAACTGCTCCAGAATATGATTATAATGACTACCAGGCCATTGATGTTCAAAATAAAATTGTCGTTTATCTGGAAGGTGAACCGCCTTCCGATGATAGCACCTTTTTCGCAGGAAAAAAACCCAGTGTATATTCTTACCCTGAAGCTAAAGAACGAAACGCCATAGCCCATGGTGCCCGAGGGAGCATTATGATTGCTTCACCTCCGGATAAAGGTGGAAAATCCTGGAAAGATTGGCAACAAGCCTATGCTTTTCCTGATATGGCTTTGGCTTATGCAGTGGCCGGTCATTTTAGCATAATCATTCCTGGAAACACTGCTGAACCTATGTTTAGAAGTTCGTCGATTAATCTTGATAAAATCTATAAAATGAAGTCAGAAAATAGAATTGAAAGTTTCCCTTTAAACGGTAAAATATCTTTTATAGGCGCCTTTGATCAGCGGGATTTTCTAGCTTCTAATGTGCTAGCAATAAGAAATGGTCGTCAAAAAAAAGGCTCCTATTTAATTATCAGCGCTCATTACGATCATCTGGGAATCGGTCCCTCTGTGAAGGGCGATTCTATTTACAATGGCGTTGTTGATAATGCTTTAGGAGTGAGTGGCTTACTTCAAATTGCTCATGCTATGGCCAACAGCCCTCGTCCAAAAAGGTCAATAATTTTTCTCTTTGTTACAGGTGAAGAAAAAGGTCTTCTGGGTACGAAATATTACCTGGACCATCCTCAAGTACCATTATACAAAACAATTGCCAATATAAATATAGACGGACTGGCTATGTTTGATGAGTTTGAAACCGTGATTGGGATAGGTTCTCAATATTCTACATTAAGAAAATTTTTAAGAGAAAGTGCCGTAAAGAATGAGATTCGAGTAAGTTCGCTACCTGATAATTTTTCGGGACCGGAAACTTTCCTACGATCTGACCAGGCTGGATTTGCAAGAGAAGGCATTCCCTCTATTTTAATTATGGATGGGCCCCATTACAAAAATTTGAGTTATAAAGAAGGAATCCGAAAACATATTAACTGGATAAGTAATCGCTATCATACTCCTTTTGATGATCTTTATCAGCCCTTGAATTACCAGGCAATGCAGCAACATTGTGTGCTTCTTTATGACTTTATTTTGAATCTGGCGAATAGTAAAGATAAACCGCGCTGGAATCCTAATTCTCCATATATTAATGCCAGGCTTAGATCGCAAGCAGAAAAAAGGTGACTATGAAAAAATCACTGAATCTTATAATACTACTACTTTTTTTATTACCAAACCCAAATTGTAATAATATTCAGACATTACAGCATACAAGTTTGGTTATAAAAGGTTCTGACACAATGAAAATTCTTGTTAGTCGTTTGGCTGAGGCTTATATGAAAAAGAATCCTGGTGTTGCTATATATTCGGAAGGAGGTGGAACAGCAACGGGAGTTTCTGCTCTTGTAAATAATAATGCTGACATTTGTGCAGCTTCTCGGCCTTTGCGAGCACGAGAAGTCAAATTACTTGCTGATAATTTTAACTCAGTTGGCATGGCAGTTCGTATTGCTAAAGATGCTGTCAGTATTTATCTTAACAATCAAAATCCCATTCGTGATCTAACTTTGCAGCAGGTTAGAAAAATATATGAAGGAGAATATCGAAATTGGAGTCAGGTAGGCGGGATCAATGAGCCCATTATGATTCTGAATCGTTTGCCAAATTCAGGCACCTATTTGTATATAAAAGAATATGTTCTAAAAGGAAGCGAATATACACAAAATGCTGTAAATATGTCTTCCTATAATAGACTTTTGAAATCGATTGAAGATGATAGGAGAGCGATCGGTTATGGTGGCATTTGGTCTCAGGCCAATATTAAATCCTGTCGGATTAATGGGATTAGTCCCACCTGGAAAAATATTATGAATGATGAATATCCATTATCCCGGTATCTTTATTTTTATACAGTCAATACTCCCGAAGGCGAAGTTCGGGAGTTTATTGACTGGGTTTTAGGCCCACAGGGTCAACAAGTTATAAAGGATGTGGGCTATTTCCCTATATGGGAGTTTTAACAACAATTATTTATTTTCTAATAAAAATTTTGTAAAAGATCCGCCTCGTATGCGGGCATGATCGGCATCAATATTACCATTAAATTTTGTACCCTTAAACACAAGATCCTGGCAAAAATCAGTGTGTTCAAAATTGGTAAAACCAGCAATTGTACATTCTGAAAAATCAGTATGATCGGAAAATGAGGCATATTTGAAGTTTGCATCCTCACTAAAATATGCTTTCTTGAAGATTGCCGGGCCAGAAAAACTGGTGTGCTTGAAATTTCCTTCATCCTGAAAATTGGCGGAAACAAACTTGGCATTATGGGAAAAATCTGTATATTTAAAATTAGCTTCTTCTTCAAAAACAGCCTTATCAAAGCTAGTTTTTTCATCCATAGAAGCATGTTTGAAATTGG
>DATGCI010000332.1:0-4176 GCA_035312185.1 bacterium | reverse complement strand
GCTTGCGATCGGGATATAAAATATAACTATTCTGATCCTCTCGGTAAAGCCTACTATTTCTCAGTGCTTTTAAAACATCAAGAGATTCCTGAATTGATAAATAGCCAGAACTTAGAACTGCAACCTGACCTTCAAGCATTTCATAGAGTTTACGGATAGAAATTTTATCTGAATCCTTCAAATTAATCAGATTGTAAGCTTCATAAAGATTATCTTCCCGTTGATTGGCTTCGATAGTGTGGTCGATATATTTCAGGGCAATATCAAAAAAGTATAGAATTTGGCTGATGTTTATTTCTTTATTTTGACCAGAAAATCCGTCTGAGTATATTTTTTCACGATAATTTTCTGCAGCAATTTCCAGTTCATCAAGAATAGCTTTGCGATTTTTATCAGAAATAGAGTCTTTTAAAAGTTTCTTATAATTCATAAAAGTTTGTAAAATGTTTTCAAGCCATTCTCCAACTTCTTTTGAAATTGAAAGTGTCTTTAAATCAACATTCTCAAAAATTTGATAGCAAAAATCCAGATGCTTTCTCAAATAATAGAGCGTGACCATGGAAACACCATAACCTACTAGTGCATTGTTGGCATCATTCCATTCCGGCCGTTGAGTGTTCATCCAGATTCCGCCTTCAGGAACAAAATTGGACAGTTTTGCCAGAATAGGGACCAATAATTTTTCAGCAAGATTAACCTGAAAAATATTTCCCTTTTCATCTAAAACAAGTTTTCCATCATTGCCTATTTCATCCACTCTATCTTCAATCGACTCCTGCATATCCTGATTGAAATCAATAGTTTCATGAGGATCGGACAGTATGTCAGAATAGGATTTAATTCGATAAGGAACATTAGCATAAGTAAAAATATTTCTATTTAAAAGTGATTCAAGCTTACCAGGATGATATTTTGCCGAAAGTTGCATCAATTTATAAAGATAAACAATTTGATGATCACCCCAGTAACCGATATATGACCATGGGTCATCTGGGTCTATGATTTCCCAGTCAAAGCCTGAGCGAGTCACCCGGTAGGGATTATAGCCATCAACGGTAGAAGCATTTACAAATTTTGCGATCATGCTCTCAATATAAATTGGAAAGGAATGAGCAAGGGCCTCCCAATTCTGAAAAATATCACGCCAATTGCCTTCGTAGTTAAGAATTTTATTACCTTCTTCATCTTTGATTTTGATCGTAAAATTATTCCAGGGCCGGCTAGGATCACCATGCCGTCGGCTGAAAGCCAGAGGCAAATATTCGTAGCACAATTTTTCCAATACAGAACTATTTTGTTCCTCAATCTGAGAAATCAATTCATTATAATGAATAATCTCGGGCATTTTATTTAGAAAATCTTGATACATTGCATAGACTTTATCGTTGGCATTTCTGACAAATTGAATAAAATCATCGCGTTTGATTTGATAGGAATCGCAGAAGTAGCCTCCTCGCATAATGTTAAAAAGAGTATTGGAAAGATGTCGGGAAGAACTCAACTGATCTGCTGTTTTTTGCATTCCATCAGCACTGGCAACAGCCTCTGCTAATTTCTGGGTTCCAAATTCTATGTCCTTTTCCAAATTTTCTTCCAGACTATCTTCTTTTATTTTTTCATTTAATGAAGCAACACTAGCAGTATCCTGGTCAATTTCAGCTACAATGTACCATTCCTTTTCCTGCTTAGATTTTAGATTAAAAGTGGAATTTACAAAATAGGCACCGCGGGCAGCTCTAACATCGGTTTTTTGTTCGATATTTTTATTTTGACGAAAATTATCGAGCTGTCGTGAAGATATCAGGATATTTTGGGCATCAATTCCTGTTGACCAAACTGTGGTAGCCCTTAAAGCTTCATTAGGTTCGGCTTTGTCAGTTGGGATCGAACTCATACTAAAAATACCCAGTCCGGTTTCAGGAATTAATTCATTCTTTTTATAACCGTCACCTAAGGAGCTATATTCGTTCTGAAAGCGTTGCTGCAAGCCATGGGGTAGAATATTTCGAATTCCATCCAGAACTTCTATTCCAACCTCTTTTCCACTCTCATTTATAATCCTCGATTTTTTTACAAATCCATATTTTTCACTATTCATCCAGGCATATTGAAAGGTGACTTCAAGGTCGTGATTAATTTCCTCAAAGATCAGCTTATTGCCATATTGGTTTTTGTAGCAATTGCGTTCAATTTTATATACGCCTTCATATTGTTCTGAAAAAGGCTCCCAAAGGTATTTTCTGTCTTTAATTTTAACAAAAATAATGTTTTTATTACCAGTTTGTCCTGCATAGTCTCGAATTTTATCGGCTGTGTAATAGGGAAAAAGGGCGTGGTCAGGATCCTGACGACCGGCAGACAAAGCACCATTACTCCAAATAAACATCCATTGATCAGAATTACTAACAACACTCATAAAAAATGGAGGCATCTGGTTATAATTAGAAATCTTATAATAACGTTCATTATCAAGGGTCACAAATTCCCCGTCAACAGATTCTTCTCCTGTTTTGAAAGGGGTGTTACCGATTTTGATAGACTTACTTTTCATAAAAAATAACTCCTTATATTCATTTATTTTTAACATAAAATGGTAAATTGGCATGGGCACCATTGCCTTCATTGTCATAGGCATAAATAAATAATCTGTAAGGGCCTTCTTTTTGTGGGGCTAAAAATGTGAAAGTCTTTTTCTGGTCTTTTACGGTTGTAAAATTGGCTTTATCGGGCTTTTTCTCAGTATCTCCACCAACACCTTTGTCAGTAGTCTCATGCAATATTTCCCATTCAATTTTCAGTGAATCATTCTCTGGATCATGAATCCATACTTGAGCCTGATGCTTTGTTCCTGGTTCGACAAAAATATTTGGTTTTGGCATATATCCATCAAATTTGAGTGAATCGAGAACAGGGGAGCGGTTTTCTGGCCATTCTCCATCCCATAAATAGTGCATCACATCGACAGTCATAGTTTTTTGGCCATCCGGTAAGAACATGCTATACCAGGTCGGTGTTCTTTCTTGCTTACTACCCCAGAGAAATACATAAGCTCCCAAACATTGCGGATCGTTGAGAATATGGTCTTTATATTCTTTTCTGTATAATTGTGCTTTGCCAGTGCTATTCATCTCCATGGGAGCATCCCAGGATGTTTTGGTAACTTCCCAATGCCCAAAAGTTCCCCATTCTCCCAGTATATAAGGTTTATTCCATTCATACTTATCAATTAAATCAGATAAAGCTGATAGGCCTGCATAAGCATTGACTCCCAGGATATCAATACTGGGACACCGTTGTTTAATTTCACTTATTTCTTTTTTACCCACAAAGGCAGTCGTTGTCATCGTAGGATGATCACCATCAACTTTTTTGATAAATTGGGCAACTTCTTCAACAGCGTTCCAGACATCCGGATTGGTATAATGGAGATTGAGCTCATTACCGATTCCCCACATCAGTAATTTTGGATGGTCTTTATATTTTAGGATAGATTTTTTGATACGCTCAAATTGTTGGGCTATTGTATCAGGATCACTATAATCAAAGCCCTGGCGCTCCTGATCTAGCCAGATTCCAGCACTAACAGTGAGATCATATTTTTCTGCCATTTCAAAAGCTTCTTCCCATTGATCAGCACCCCAGGTACGGATAGAATTACCACCAGCTTCAGATAATTCTTTATAATGGTCAAGAGCACCTGCTCCTTTGATATAGTAAGGCTTGCTATTTCTATATAATTGATATCCTGAATCCTCTTTTTTAACCTTTACATGATTTTCAGGACTGCTACAGGATAGAATTAATAATAAGGTTGCAATAAATATTCTTTTTATTATTTTCATAGCTATTCCTTCTTTTTTCAATGTTACCTAATCCTATGAAATAATCAGAGATAGTATTTTTTTAAATGGAAAAAATGGAAAATCCAGATTTTCAAAGCTTTATATTTTCTAAAGTACTAGCAAAATTTAAAAGAATTCTTATAACTCCATCTGTAATTATCGATTATTTTTATACTTCAAATAGTTCAAGAAAGATTCTTTAGGAGTCCGATCTTCATAGAAAACACCCCAATTTTTTTCAACTTCTTTAGAACTTGTATCTTTCCCACCACCTTTCCAGGGCTCATCAAAAGCTTCAAATAGAAACGTGGTTAAATTGGTTTCCTCTATCCAT
>DATGCI010000331.1:0-3041 GCA_035312185.1 bacterium | reverse complement strand
TAAATTCAGATTTCTACTTCACCCGAAGTTGCTCACTTTGGAACATATTCATAGTTAATATTCTAAGTCATTTAAAATTTTCCTCAGACACAATTAATTAGACACTACCAAATTTTTCGATGTTCCTGTTTCAATCAACTCACAAAATTGATAATATTTATTTTTTAAACATGATGGTCTCATAAAAAGTGGTTTTATCGCCAAATTAGCTGACTTGCACTATTTTACAATCTTTTGTTAATTATGAGATTAGCAATTCTTCAACTCCGTTCAGAATGACTCAGATTAGACTTTTTACGAGACCATCAAACATATTTTAAAATACTTTTAAAAGGTATTTAAAGAGGGTTTAAACAAAACTGAAATTAGCCAGAAAACACTGATATTTTTTCTGCTTTCCAATCTCAACCTTAGCCTTAGCCTCAACCTTAGCCTCAGCCTCAACCTTAATTCTATCCCTTAATAACTCCAATCGGAACCAGTCGGGCAACTTTTCTGGTAATATCAAGATCATGCATTGTTTGAACTACATGGCCAACATTCTTATAGACGAAAGGCATTTCTTCAGCAACAGTGCCTTTGCTTTGAGCCATTACCAGAATACCCTGGTCTTCGAGTTCTTTGAATATTTTGCGTTTACCGCTTTCCTTCTTGGCCTGTCTTCTTGACATGACCCGTCCGGCACCATGGCAGGAGCTGCCAAAAGTCATTTCCATGGCCCTATCGGTCCCTGCACAAACATAAGAGGCGGTTCCCATATCTCCGGGAATTAAAACTGGTTGACCGGTTTCCTGATATTTATCAGGAAGGACAGGATTGCCAGGACCAAAAGCCCGGGTTGCACCTTTGCGGTGGACGCACAATTCTTTTTCCTGACCATCAACTTGATGAGTTTCAATTTTAGCAATATTGTGAGCAATATCCCAGACAGTTTTGAATCCAAGATCAGAAGGATTGGTCTGAAGAGCTTTTAGCAAGCTATCTTTGATCAGCGAAGCGATTACCTGTCTATTATTAAAGGCATAATTGGCAGCACAGCGCATAGCACCGATATATTGCTGTCCTTCTTCTGATTGAACTGGAGCGCAGACCAGCTGGCGATCAGGAAGCTGAATATTGTATTTCTGAGCAGCATTGCGAGCCGTTTTTATATAATCGTCACAAACCTGATAACCAAATCCTCGAGAGCCAGTATGAATTTGAACAACGATCTGACCTTCATGCAGTCCAAAAATCCGGGCTGAAGATGGATCAAAAATTTCCTTGACCTCCGAAACCTCCACAAAATGATTACCGGAGCCCAGAGTTCCTGGTTGGGACAATCCCCTTTTAAGGGCTCGGCTGGAAACGTAATCAGGAATAGCATCTTTGAGCTGGCCTTGATCTTCGATGTAATTCAAATCATCGGATTCACCAAAACCATTTTCAATTGCCCATCCAGCACCTTTTACCAGCAAATTTTTGAGTTCTTTTTCCGATAATTTTTTGATAGCACCGCTGGAACCAACGCCACTGGGAACATTATTAAAAATATTGGTAAGGAGCGGCTTGATGCGCGGCCGAATGTAATCGGCAGTCAAATCGGTTCGCACAAGACGGACACCACAATTGATGTCATAGCCAACTCCACCAGGAGAGATGACACCATCTTCTACTCGTGTGGCTGCGACTCCGCCAATGGGAAATCCATAACCCCAGTGAATATCGGGCATGGCCATTGAAAATTTGACAATTCCCGGTAAATAGGCCACATTGGCGACCTGCTCAGCAGCATTATCATTTCTTATGTGATCGATCAATTTATCACTGGCAAATATTCGCCCGGGCACTTGCATGCCTCCTGATTTGGGAATCTCATAAATGTTAGGTGCAACTTTATTTAGTTTTATACTCATGATATTTTACCTCCTTTATATATCAAGAACAAATTTTGCCTGATAATTGTTCTCGATTTGTTTTATTTGTAATTGATGGTAAGTCACTGCTTTGATTTCCCTTTTTATCCTTAATTTATCAGAATCCCTCTGATAACCATCGGCAATAAGGTCCAGGTGTATGTTCGAGAGTTTTTCAATCTGGAAATTGGTATAAATTTTATATTCAGACCAGAAAAGAGACAAAAGTTCTCCTAAAAAATCATGGAGGAGTAGTTCCTGATCAGTAGCCTGAAGATTTATCTTTTCCTGAAATTGAGGATCTTGCTGATAATCATGGAGCAACTGATCGTATAAGGCCAGAGCAGCATTAATAAAAAGTTCTTCCATATTTGTAGCATTGACTTCAATACCAAGATCAGAAGTATGGTCAAAAGCTGTGTATGTTTTTTTCATGATCTGTAAATTCCTCAATTATAAATTCTCTTTATAAACTTATCTTATCTATTTTCCAATTGCAAATCAAGAAAGAGTAGTAGATATTTATGCATAAAAATCATTTAGTGAAGTGATAAACCATTCCAACCAGAAGAGAGATACTCAATTGCAACAACAACAAAGCCCTTTACCCTTTTTCGTTCTGCTTTTCCAATTTCCCAATCTAAAAATTTTCCCCTTCACAACTCAATTACTTTGCTACTTTACTACGTTCCCACTTTCCCACTCGACCATTGTCCAGCTCTTTCAGGGGTGTTGAGGGTTGGAGAGTTGGTATGCTACAAAGGACCCCATACTGAAGTATGGGGCTAATCCCAAAAATAATTACATAATATTCACCCTGAAAAATATGATTTGTCACTTAATCAAATAAAATTCTCGTCAATTTGCGTAATTCGCAGACATTTTTTTCTTTTCCGGTTTCCGCTTTCCCGTTTCTGCTTTCTGCTTTAAATCTTTCTGCTTTAAATACCAGTTTCCGGCTTCCGGCTTGCCCCGAAGGTTCTTTTTTCGGGGCCTGCCCCGATGTCTCTTTTTCGGGGGCCTGCCCTCGTAGGCTTTTTTACAGGGTTTCCGATTTTCCCACTCGACTACTTCGTCACTTTCCCACTCAACAACTCGACCATTGTCCAGCTCTTTCAGGGCTGATGAGGGTTAGAGAGTTGGTAT
>DATGCI010000330.1:0-11229 GCA_035312185.1 bacterium | reverse complement strand
AGTTTTGCTATTCCACTGGCGAAATTGTTTGAGGTCTTCCAGACTGATATCATAGCCAGTCAGATGCAAAATTGCATAGAGCAGCATGGAAGCATGTCCATTGGAAAGGACAAATCTATCTCGATTTTCCCAGCCTGGATTGGATGGATTATGCTGCATAACTTTGCGAAATAATGTGTAAGCAACAGGAGCAAGGGCCATAGGCGCTCCAGGATGACCGGAATTGGCCTTGCGAATAGCATCAATTGCTAAAGTCCGAATTGTATCAATACTTTTTTTCTCTAAAGACATAATATCCTCATTTATTTTTATTTTATTATATACAGATCTTTATTGACTAGTTTTCTTTTTTCCTGCCGGGGTCCTTTCATAAAAACTTCCAATAATTCATCATTGGTATCATCATAAAACTGCAATTGATATTTATGAACGCCTTTCTCCAGGGCAATTCTACCCAATTTCTCAACCGGTCCATGCGATCCATCATTATCAACAACAAGTTGACCATCAATCAATAATTTCGAACCATCATCTGAATTTGTGTAAAAAGTATAGACGCCATTTTCTTTTATTTTGATATATCCATTATATAAAAAGGCAAAATGATGGTCAGAAGGTTTCAACTTTTTTATATTCCAGTAGTCAGTAATTCCCTGATTCAGAGGCTTTAATTTCGAATAATCAGGGAGTACTATTCCTTTATAATTATACTTTTTGTAATGGACTCCATTTTCAAGATTCGTAACATTTTCAATTGCAGGAATCATGGTCTTTTTTTCCACAGTATGGGTGTTTATTTTACTAGCGCCAAAATCATCATTGTAGGCTATCATTTTAAATGTAGTTGTTTTATCTATTACAAAAGGTTTGGTATATTTTTTAGAATCTTTATTTGGTTGAGAGCCGTCAACAGTATAATAAATATCAGATTGTTTTGTACCACAGCTCATTTCAATTTTTATTTCATTAATGAACTGGATTATATCAGAAGAAATGTAAGGATAGCTTGTCCTTCTTTTTGCCGTCATAGAAGGTGGCGAAACTTGGCCAATATTTCTATTGGGAGTTCCAGACATTTCAAAAACGATTTTTTCCGTATTTATTAATTTTTCCCGGTTAATCCAATATTTACTATATTCTTCACCATCAACATTAATTGAATTTATATATACATTTTCAGGAGAATTGTTTTTTGTTTCCAGGATTAATTTATCATTGGGGTAATATTTATCATCCAATTCAATTTCAACTTTATCAAAAATTGGACTCCCAAATTCATAAATAGGATTTTCCCCAGTACCGCCATTCATTTGAAAAAGTCCTATTGAACTTATCACATACCAGGCTGCCATCTGGCCTTGATCTTCATCTCCTAAATAACCACTCTGGGGCCCTGTTCCATAATATTTATCCAGAATCTGTCTCGCCCATTTTTGAGTCAACCAGGGCTTACTTGTATAATTAAAGAGATAAGCAGCCTGCATATTAGGTTGATTGCCATGATTGATCTTTACTTTTTCAAAATCGTCATGAGGAGCAGAAAAATTATTTGTTTCAGAATCGATAAATCCATTATTTAGCCTTTCAACAAATAGATCATCGCCCATTTGATTGATCATTCCCTGAACATCATGAGGAACATACCAGTTGTATTGCCAGGCATTACCTTCGACAAAACCTTCTCCATCCCAAAAATCGGTCTGCATACCATTATAAATACCGAAATTGCCTTTATATTCACCATTTCTTTTTCTGATCCAGGGATACATTACATTGGGATTAAATACATTTTGATAATTTTTGGCTCGCTGTAAAAAATATTCATGATCTTGCGTTTCTCCCAGGGCTTTTGCCATTTGAGCGACACAAAAATCATCATAACAGTAATCAAGTGTATTCGAGACCGGACCTGTGTCTGATGGTACAAATCCTAGCTCAAGATAACTATTGAGATGCTTATTTCCGACCCTACCTCCAGCAGGATGATCTCTTCCCTGCTCCATTTGAATATTTTTGATAGCCTGATAAGCTTTATCAATATCATAATCTCTTATCCCATGCTGATAAGCCGCAACAATAAAAGGGATTTCATGGGAACCGACCATAATTGCTGAATATTCAATCCCGGCCGGACCTTTGGGTAGCCAGCCTCCCTTATCATGAATTTCTAATAATGAATTCACCCATTTGTTAGTAATATCCGGTGTGATTAAATTCCACAGTATATTCAAATTCCAAAAGGAATTCCAAAACGCATCGCAGCCATAAACATAAGAATCAGGGCCATCTAACTGCTGAGTTCTTTCATACATGTCAGTATATTTACCATTAACATCACTCATAATTGTTCTAGAACAGTAGGAGCGGTATAAATTTGTATAAAATTTAACTCTGTCTTCTTCACGGCCACCAGAAACCTTAATTTTACTTAATAATTCATTCCAGGTCTGTTTATGAAACTGCTTAACAGCATCAAAATCCCAGCCAAATCTATCCATCTCTTTTGCAAGATTAATCTTGGCCTGCTCAATACTAACAAAAGATATTCCGCATTGAGCTTGAACAGTTTCTCCAGTATTTAGATCAAAATTGGCAATAATCCCCACATCATTTTTACCTTCAAGAGATGATTTGTTTTTAATTATTTCGCCATTTTTCCAGAAATCAAGATCGGCTATATTCTTATCAAAGCGGATAACAAAATTTAATTTATATTTATTGAAATCTGCTCCATAAGTTGCCTGCTGTAAAGAATACCCATGAATTTCAGTATCACTGACTTTCTCTATTTTCGCATCAAGTACTTTAAAATTATACTCGGTAGGAAATTTTAAATCAATTAGAACCCGGGCTCTGTCATTTTCCTCAAAAGTGTAGCGATGAAAACCGGCTCTTGTTGTGGTAGTCAATTCTGCTCTAACATCATAATCATCAAGATAGACAGAATAATATCCCACTTCTGCTTTTTCATTATCACGATTAAAACTAGAACGATATCCTGCTTCCGGAGAATTTTCACCTCCCGGTGATATTTTGAGATCACCAGTAGTAGGCATAAATAATAGTCCACCCATTGTCCAGGAATGAATATGACTGAAACCCATAATATTTTCAATCTCATATTCATATCCAGCTTTCCAGCCCGCCTTTTGATTATCCGGGCTCAATTTGACCATACCAAAAGGCATCGAAGGCCCCGGATACAACATCCAGCGGGAATCACTTGTGCCTATCATAGGATCAACGAAATCAACAGGTTTTCTGCCCTGCCCTATTAGCATTTGGATAAAAATTGTACAAATCAGAAGATACTTTTTCATTTCATTTACTCTAATCAGAATTTATTTTCTATTATCGCTCATAGACGGAGGTATTGATCCATCAGAAGTTCCGAAATTCTTATTTATTTCACTTCCCAAATCAAAACTTATTTTGCCGCCCTTCTTTATTAATTCATGCTCAAACCAGGTTTTATCAGTTTTTTTACCATTAATTGATAAGGATTGAATATATTTGTTTTCTCTGGAATTATTTTCTGCTTCGATTATGAATTTATCAGAATTATAATATTTTTTATTCAGATTGATTTCAATTCTATCAAAAAGTGGCCGACCAATTAAATAGGTTCCCTGAGAAGGTGCAACAGGATGGAATCCCATTGCGCTCAGAACAAACCAGGCTGATAATTGCCCCACATCCTCATTGCCAGGAATTCCAGTAGCTCCTATTCCATATAAATTATACATTATATCATCGACAATTTCCTGGGTTTTCCAGGGTTGGCGGGCATAATTATAATAATAGGGTAGTTGCTGCGAGGGCTCATTGCCATGCCAGTAATGAGAAAAATATTGATCCCATTTTGGATAGGCATGGTCAGAAAAAATATGATCAAGTTTTTCTATAAACTTTTCCCTGCCCATCAAATTCATAAGACCTTTTACATCATGAGGGACAAACCAGGTATAACTCCAGGAGTTACCTTCGGTAAAGCCTTCCCAATCTCCGGGATTAAAGGGCTGTTTCCAGGAACCATCTTTATTTTTGGGGCGCATAAAACCAGTCGATGCATCAAACAGATTTTTATAGAAACCGGCTCTTTTTATAAACATTTTATAATCTTCGGTTTTACCCATAGCCTGGGCCACTTTTGCTATACTGTAATCATTATATGCATCTTCTAAAGTAGTAGAAACCGATCCCCAGCCACCCCATTCCGTATTATGGGGGATGTAGCCATAACGGATATAATAATCAAGTCCATTTCTGCCTTCAAAATCTGTAGGTGCGCTTGTTTTAAACCAGAATGAAAGGGTAAATTTTTTATTATTTACTTTATCATTTTTGATTTCAAGCAAATCATCAATTCCATCATAGGCTAAAGAAGTAGAAAATTTATCCTTCTCGAATTCCGGCTCACCGTGAATAGTTATATAATCTGATGATTCCCTATTTTTTGAAAAATCAATCCTTATTCCTTCGGGAATATTATTACCTTTAGCCAGACTTAATATTTCTTTTTTGTCTAATGGTTTATCATAAAACGCAATTTTCCCAACATTTCCAGTAAAATACAAACCGGATTTATCATTTTCTCTATGCACTCCAAGTTTCCAGGAACCTTTTTCTTTCTGTAATGAAGGAATTTTTTCACTTGTTTGGGCTACTTTTTTTCCATCAAGATAAACTTGTAAATTATTGTTTTGGTCATATTTGAGAGCGTAGTGATGCCATTGAAAATCATTATAAAGATACTTCCAGTCAAAGTCAATGGAATTGGTTTCACCATTATTTTTCCATATTATTTTTGCTTTTCCATCTTTACGACAAAGTTTTAAAGGAATAAAATCAGTACCTTTACTAAGGACAGTGATATCTCCTTTACCAGGAAGTCGCGTTGAATTCCTCCTCATTGCCTGATAAGCATGCTCAGTATCGTAATCTCTGATCCCTTTGATGTAGGATTCAGCAATTACAGATGTGGCATGATCTGCTATCATACAATTTGTATAATGATTGGCAAATTCCCATTTGGGTAACCAGCCGCCCTGTTTTTGTTTATCCAGCAAAGTCATAACAAGCTCATTTTGTATCTCAGGTTCAATTAATGTCAAAAGTGGATGCTGCGAACGAAAGGTATCCCATAAAGAATAGACGTGGTAATAGGTATGATCTTTAGCAGTATGAACTTTTTTATCCATTCCCCTATATTTTCCATTTACATCAGAGGCAGTATAGGGTCCCAGCAAGGCATGATAAAGAGAAGTATAGAATTTTATCTTGTCTTCCCTGGTTCCTCCTTCAACTTGAATTGTATTTAATTTTTGATTCCAGGCCCTTTTGGCTTGCTTTCTAATTTGTGAAAATTTCCAACCAGGAATTTCAGTTTTGACATTTAGCAGAGCCTGTTCACTACTCACAAAGGATACACCAACTTTGAGGAAAATTTCCTCACTTTGCTCCAAATTATAGCTAATAAAACAACCAATATCCTGACCGCTTGTTATTCTATTACCCTGTTTAAGACCACTTTCACTCCAGGTGCCAAATTCTGCAAATGGTTTTGAAACCAGAGCAGCAAAGTAGATTGTATAAGCATCTTCGCCTCCACAAAAAGGTTCAGGAATTGTGACTGAACCCTGAATACGGTTTGAATTTATTATTTCAACTTCAGCAAATTCAGGATCATCATCAGCAAGATTATGCGTTATATCAAAAATTATATTACTTTTCTCATTAGCCGGAAAATTATATCTGTGTAGTCCAGCCCGCTTAGTTGCTGTTAATTCAGCCAATATGCCATAATCCTCTAGTTTAACGGAATAATATCCAGGGATTGCTTTTTCAGTTTTCTTGCTGAAGGCAGATCTATAACCCGACTCCTCAGTCTCAATCTTTCCATTCGTTGGCATAACGAGAAAATTACCCAGCCCCCAGCATCCTGTACCGGAGAGATGAGTATGACTAAAGCCTTGAATTGTTGTGTCAGTATTTAAATATCCTGCAATATGGGGCCCTGTATCAGGACTCAACTGGACCATACCATGGGGAAGAGCCGGCCCAGGAAAAGTATTGCTTTCTCCCATAGCACCATCACTTGAATATACTCCTGTTCCAATCATGGTATCGACATATTTTGTATAATCATTTAAAGCATTATCACTACAACTTGCTGAAAATATTAAAATAATGCCTGCTAAAAAAAGAATCCATCGATTTCGCATCTTCCCTCCTAAATATATTTGATCAAAAATTTTGCTTGAACTATTACTTATCAAGTTCATTAAGAGCAAAAGCATAAGCACCTGCAGAAATGGCCTGACTGGTTCCTATCTTTGATATACCAACTCCAATTCTTTTTTCCGGATCATATTTGATTTGGTCATCAGAACCAGCAATCTTGATCATCCGGCTTTTACCTTTGATAAATTCTTCCATTTGGCTGTCATCTTCCAGGTTGAAATTATTGGTCACCAGACGCGGTAGTTGATTGCCAGCAATTTCATAACTACTATTCATAACTTCCAGTACTGAAGGCAGAAAAATCGAAGCAGCTCCAGAAACTCCACCGCCAATTACAATAATACCGTCAATAAGGGTAGCAACTATAGAAGCCGCTTCTCCTAAGGCCTTTCCCATCAGATGATAGGCATAGCGGGCGGCTTCCTGATCGCCTTCTTTCTCACCAATTGCTATTTTATAGATATCTTTAGGTGAGGGGGCAGGATCAGTCCCTGTTTTTTTAACATATTCCCGCTGTACTGCTCTTATGGAAACGCTCTCTTCAATATTGCGGCCAGGATCAATTATATCACGCAATATCCAGACTTCACCTGAATTGGAATTGTCACCAATCATTAATTCACCATCATGCACAATGCCAGCGCCAAAACCAGTTCCCAGAGTAAAACCAACTAAATTGCGATATTGTTTGGGACTGCCGGCTGCTTCCAATTTTGCATTAATATCAGGAAGAAAACCAACTAAGGCTTCTCCATAGGCATACAAACTGCCATCATTATTAATATAGACTGGCAGGTCAAATTCCTTCTCCAGATAAGGGCCTAAAGCCACGCCGCCGCGAAAAGCAGGTAGATTGGGTAGATCACCAATAATGCCTTTGCGATAATCAGCAGGGCCGGGAAAGGCAAAACTTATAGCAACAGGTTGCCGGTCGATCTTTTCTTGTAATTTGCTAAAACCGGTCACAATATTGTGAAGGCATTTATCCAGATCTCGGGGCTCAGCGTCTTCTTTGATCGGCTCGGTGATTGATTTACCACCTTGAATAGCGTTGAAAACAAAATTGGTTCCACCAGCATCCAGAGTTAATACAATTCTTTGATCATCATTATATTTCATATTACTCAACCTCTGTAATTGATAGATTCTTTATTGCAACGTAAGTGATATAAACAAAAGCAGCCAGAGGAACTAGAAAACCGATAGAAACAGTAGTCAGATCTTGAATAAAGCCCATTAAAGGTGGTACCAGAGCACCACCAACAATAGCAGTGACCATTAAGCCGGAAAGTTCATTGGTCTTTTCAGGCATATGATCAACAGTAATAGAAAAAATTAAGGGGAAAACATTGGCAAAACTAAGACCAATCACAATTACACTAATAATCGCTACAGTAGTTGTGCCTACAAAAAGGCCTAAAATTCCAATTACTGCTAAAATAGTCGTAATTATGAAGAATTTTTGCGGTTTAATCCAGTTCAAAATCACGCCGCCCAGGAATCTGCCGATCATCAGAGTTGTGAAAAAGAGACCGGTTCCCAGAACACCCATTCTCTCAATATTAACGCCAAAATTATCTTCCAGATAGAGGGGAATACCAGAACTCATACAAACTTCAGCACCTACATAAATAAAAATGCCAAAAACCATCATAGCTACATATTTATTACTCAAAAGAGAAAGGCTGGATGAGAAAGTAGTTGGTTCCTTATCAGCTTCTTTGCTTTCTTCAACATTGGTGGTGAGAACTGAAAAAAGGGTAATTAGAATACCGCCCACAAAGATGGGGAAAATGACTTTCCAGTCAGCGCCAAACCAGGCTGCTGCTACTGCTGGAATTATCGGTCCTGCCAGGGAGCCAATTGCTTTTACAAATTGGCCGATAGAAAGGTTGCGAGAGTATTTGCCTTCCAGAGAAACATCACGCATAATCGGATTACCAGCCACCTGCAATATTGTAGCGCCAGCACCAAGCAGAAGCACTGTAAGCAGAAATAGAAAAAAGTGACTGAGGCCAAAAATCGGAATAGCCAGACCAATTAAAGCGATCACCAGCCCGACGATCAAAGTCGTTTTTTTGCTATGCTTATCCTGAAAAATTCCCATTGGTACAGACAGTAATCCAAACATTATGAAACCCATAAAGGGAATTATCATAGCCATAAAATTGCTTAATTCAAATTCAGCTTTTGCCAATCCAACAAAAGGGCCGACTGCATCGCCAAAACCCATGCATAAAAATGCCAGTAAAATCGGTACTACTTTCTTATTCATAATTTTTCCCCTGGTTTATATTAGCTTTAACTATTTTATCAAAACAAATATTTTCACTTATTGATTCGCTGGGGTTAATAGCTGAAAATAAAAGCCCCAATCAACGGCGCCATTCTCAACTTTAACTAAAAATTTATTATCACCTTTTTCTAGTGTAATGGGAATAATCTCCTGATAGGGATTAGCAGATCGCCAGACAAATTCTCTATAAATTTCTTTGCCATTATGCCAGATTGCGGCTCCATCATCACTTCCAAAAATAATCGCAGTTTTTAATTTTTGGTCGCTATGAATATTAGCATATGCATAACCAATTGAATTTTCATAATCATCAATAAAAGAGGTCAAATCGATATAACCATCCTGTTCGGCATCGACATCTTGCCACTCAATTTTTGTATTGTTTTTCCCTATATATTTTGTTGCCAAATCGATTCTATTTTCAGGCTTATACTCTATTTGAAGACCCTTTTCATCAGGACTATCAAAAGGCCCCACAATATGCCATTCTCTTTGATATTTTTCAGTTGACAGCATTCTAATAATTTCCCTCTGAAAATGCTGGTCATCGACTTTAGTAGCTTTTCTAAGGATTGGCATTTTTTCTTTAAATGAGGAGTTTGAAGTAATCATAGCTTCAACGAGTGTCCGTTCTTTTTCAACTTTAATATCATCTTTTATAGATTTAAGATAATTTAGGGCTTCTTTACTTTTTATTCTGCCCAGTCTTTTAAAAGTGAACTCTCTTATAAAATTATCTTCCGACTTAAGCAGTGATTTAAGAATTGATAACTCAAAGGAGCTTCCCTGTTCAACAATTCCTAATAACTGTCTCTGGAACCAGATATCTTTTTTTACTATTTCCTTCTTAAATCTACTGATATCATTTTTATATTCGTCAAAAAATTGATGGGCCCGGTCTCTTTCAGTTTCAAAACCTTTGCCATCAGTATCAACCCAAACTGGATTGGTAAATCCTAGAGGTGTTACGTGAAATTCACCTTGTTCAGGCACGATCGGCCATAAGCTCTTACTGCCTTCAGCCCGCAAAACATACCAGGTGTCTTTATCTATGTTCAACAGCAACGTTTTTCTATATTCGGAAGCAGGCTTAATATCTTTTGACCAGACCTTACGACCATTAGCAAAAAGAACGATCTTTTCAAATTTTATCCAGGATGGTGAGAGCGCCTCGATATCAACTTTTATTTTTCCATCTTTATCAACTACTTCACTTCCAATCTTTCCCTCATCATTAATGGTTAAATTTGTGAAGATTCCTTGTGAAACAGCAACTTTATTATCTAAAATACTTTCTGTGATTTCTTCAACTTGAATTTCAGAAGGTTTATCTGTTGATGAGGCAATATAATTGCGGGGCCATCCAACTGGCATACCAAGCAGATCATGGCTGTCAGTATTTCCGACACCAGTCAGATCAAAACCTCTATTTAAATAGTTGAACCATTCATTCCAAACTGAAAAATAATTTTCATCATCTGTTCTTATGCCCCAGCCAAGTGGCTCATTCATTATTTCTACTGCGTCAAAGTCCCAGGAAAATCCGGGATGATCAGATTGGCCGGTTAAAGGATCAATACCAGCTTTACCATAAAAATCATAGGAATCGCCCATTCTGGGATGATTTATTTGGATGACAACCTGATGAGGTACATCCCGGGCATGCCCAAATAAGAGATGAGCATCTTCTGAATCATGAAGAGAGGGTTCACTATTTGGCGATAAAGGATATACATTGAAATGGCCCAAACTACCTGTAGTTACCTCATTACCAGGACAGGTTTTCAAATATTCGGAAACTTGCATGGCTTTGACTGCAGGACTGTAATTGGTAACATAATTATGATCAGCAGAAGCAGCAAACTCAACTCCGCCGCCAACCAGGGATGTAATGCGCTCTTCAACTGTACAATTGCCATCACTATTGAGAGTGTGCATATGGAAATCGGCAGCTACATATCCTTTTGGATCGAGTTCTCTCTGGATTTTAAATGTAAACTGGTTGCCAGCTCTATTTATTTTTATTTTCTTTTTATCAATCGAATACTCCATCCCCCGGGAAGCATAAACTGTATATTCTCCCACTGGAATTGAGACCTTACCCTGACCTGTGGCTGTAAAAAAACCATTATCCTCAGGAGCGATATTTTTCTGGTCCGGAATATCAAGATCAATTTCTTCTCCATCTTGAATGAAGGTTAATTTTCCAGGAATAGGCTCTCCTGTTTTTATATCAAGAATTGAAAATTGGAATGTTGCTCTTTGATTGGCTGCATTTATCCAGGGTGTTATCAGAAAAATGACCACAAGGACAGACAAAAGAGCGAATAACTTTTTACGATTTTTATACATTGCTACCCTCATTTTTAATATTTAAAAATTACTTAAAATATTTGAAGACAATCAATATAACATCTTCTTCTTTATTATTTATTATGGAGTTAAAAGCTGAAAATAGAGGCCCCATCCTGAGGTACCATTTTCCACTTTAACTAAAAACCTATTATCACCTTTATTTAAAGTAAGAGGAATAATTTCATTATGAGGAATAGCCGAACGACGGGCAAAATCTCTGTATATTTCTTTACCATTATGCCAGACTGCAGAGCCATCATCACTACCAAAAATAATAGCAGTTTTCAACTCCTCATCACTGGGAATATTAACATAGGCGTAAACTACAGAATATC
>DATGCI010000329.1:0-40719 GCA_035312185.1 bacterium | reverse complement strand
TTTAAGAAAACTTTTTTGATAATTGTTTTCTTCATAGTGCATTTTACTTTTGTAATGCATTTCGATTTTGGCATCAAGGTGGGTTATTTTTTGGAAATTTTTCTGCAATCTAATATTAAATTCTTTGATGAATTTTCTACGTTCCCGGGTTAAATATTGACTTGCTGTAGCCAGCTGTTCATCCAGAGATTCGAAATAAAGATCATAATTTTTCTTATTTTTATTTCTATAATTTTTTAATAATGAATTCCTTCTTTTCAGTAGTTTATTGTAGTTCAATAATTTTTGTAGATAGGTTTCATTAACCTGACATAAAATTTGATTTATGAAATTTTTTCTCAAACTATTAGGTCCTTCAGTAATTCTCTGATCAGAAGGAGATAATATGATGACCGGAATTTTTCCTATCAGGTCAGTATTTCTTTCTAAGGCCGAACCATTAAAGAAAATTTTCTTTCCTTCTTTCTTGGTATAATTTACATTTACATCACAATTTTTATGATCCCTAAATTTACCAAAAATTTGTAAAAAATCCTCTTTATTATTTATAATTTTTCTAAAGGAATTAGTTCTAAAACTTTTACTAATGGATAAAATATAGATTGCTTCCAGTATTGCCGTCTTTCCGGCTCCATTGTTGCCAGTTAAAATATTTATAGAATCGTCAAATTCATTTTCAAATATCTTATAATTACGGAAATTAACCATTTTAATTATTTTTAAAATCATACACGCATATTTTTATGGAGTAATAAGCAGCAAATCAGCAATAAATACTTTGATTAAAACTTTTTTTTTAAACTACTTCTTCGTCATCTTCCAGTCTAATGGGCATTACAATCATTTTTAATTCTTCGTTTTCCCGTTGTGTTTCTGGTAAAAGAAGATTAGCCGTCAATTTCGAATCCATTTTCAAGATTGATTTTTCTGTATCAATATTATTGAGCATTTCTCTGAAATATTGAGCATTGAATCCAATTCTAAGCGGTTCATTATCATAACTTATATCAACAAATTCTTCAGCACTGGTAGATTGCTCTCTATTTAAGGTTTCAACTTTAGCAGTATCATTATAAAATTTTATAGAAATCTCATGGGTTTTGCGATCAGAAAAAATGGATACCCTTTTGAGAGCCGCTTTGAGATCCTCAGTAGCAAAAAGTGCTATTTTATCATTGTCATCTGGAATATAATTTTGATATTCAGGAAATTTTTCATCTATTAAACGGCTATATATTTCTTTGGAGTCCATTTCTACTTTTACATGATTTTTTCCCACTATTAATGATATCTCACCATTTTCAGTCAAATATCCGGAAATAACATTGAGAAATTTTGTAGGTATGATTATCTCATGATCATCAAGTTCTGATTCGAAACTATCATTTTTTATATAAACGAGACGATGGACATCAGAAGAAACCAGGCGAAGTTCATCGTTCTTTATCTGAAAGAGGACTCCCAAAAAAGCTGGCTTAAGTTCGTCTTTTCCAACAGCAACCAGAGTTTTCGATATCATTCTACCTAAACTAATTTTATCAGCTTTGATCTCAGCCGGTTCTTCTAAACGAGGCAGACCGGGAAATTCTTCAGGAGACCGACCATTAATTTCATAATCACCAACATTGGATTCTATAACCACTTTGTAATTTTCATTGACAGTAAAGTCGATTGTTTCATCTTCCAGTTCTGCAATCAGACTTTGTAAAAAATTAGCAGGTATTGCTACTTCTCCGTCTTCCTGTCCTCTAACTTTCATTGTTGTTTGCATTGAGACTTCAATATCAGAGGCGCGTAAACTTAATTCATTTCCCTCAAGTCGGAATAATAGATTTCCTAAAATAGGCATTGTGCTTCTGCTTGGGACTACTTTAATTATTTCTGATAATTGATCACTAAATAATTGTCTGTCTATGGAAAATTTCATGGGGATCTCCAAAAATTAATTTTCATTAACCTCTAAAATTAACTTATATAAATAAAAAAAGAAAATATTACTTATTATTTATAAAGAAAAACTATTTATATTTATTATCCTGTTAGCTTGTTTATAAATACCTACTACCTCCTCATAATTCATCTCTTAATAAGTGTGTTAATTACTTTGGCAAAACGTTAGTAGTGTTGAGTAAAAATAAATAATATTTCTAATGATGTTAAAAAGCATACAATTGTTACTGAATCTGGATAAACTTATAAACATTTATGTTAATAAACTACCTAACTCCGTATTTTTTAACGTAGAATTTGCCCCTTAACTTGTTGATATGCTCTTGATATTCTCTTTGTTTCTTCATATTTAAGGCATATTCTTTAATTCGAACCCATTTGTCATCATGGATATTAATTAATTTAATGATGTTATAGCCCATTTCATTTTGGAATACGTCACTAACCTGTCCAACTTCCAAAGTGTCCAGTGTATTGACAATATCAGGGTTCTGGATTTCATTCTTGGCTAATCTATTAACAATACCTCGATTTACATAGGCATCTTTGTAATCACTATAAGCCACAGCAGCACTATCAAAGGATATTTTTTCACTAACAATCATTTTCCTGACTTTTTCTGCTTCTTGGACCGCTTTTTGGTAATTATTTTTCGATTTTTTTACAGTGAATAATATATGTCTGGTTCTAACCTGTTCACCTTTACGATCAACCAGTTTAATTATATGATAGCCAAACTGCGTTTTTACAGGTTTGCTAATATCACCTTCATCCATTGAAAAGGCTTTTCGCTCAAATTCTTGCACAAAACTACCTCGTTTGGTATAGCCTAGATCACCACCAAATTTTGCTGTAGCAGGATCTTCTGAATATTTTTTAGCCATTTCCTTGAAATTAGAGCCTTCTTGAATAAGCTGGTAGACACTATCAGCTTTTTCCTTAACTTCCGAAAGTTCCTGCTTACCACTTTCAACTTTAATTAAAATCTGGCCAAAAGTATATGAAGGTGGAATAGTTCCAATACTGTCTTTGTACTGATCATAAAAATTTTGTACTTCTCTTCTTGTAATTGTCACATCAGTTAATTTTTGCTGCTGATATTTTTGAATTATTAATCTTTCTTTTATGCGTGGGCGATAGTCCTCTTTGATCTGGAAAATACTTTTACCAAATTCTTCTTCAAGGCGAGCCTCTCCCCCGGCTTGAGCAATAAGATTATTTAATTGTTGATCTAACATTTGATCAACACGACGATCTTGTACTTCGATTGTATCTATTTCAGCCTGTTTTAATATGAGTTTGTTGCTGATCAATTGATCCAATGAATTTTCCAGCAGTCTATCAAGCTTATTAGGATTCTGAATTCCCATCTGCTGGGCCTGAATTAGTGCATATTGCTGTACTTCACTCTTTAAAACTATCATATCAGATACAACGGCTGCTATTCCGTCAATTATTTGTTCTGGAAATAATAAATTTGTTACTAAAAGTAGAACTATTCCTAATTTCTTTGCCATAATTCTCCTGCTATTTTGTTGAGACTTTCTTGATTAAAATTCCATTCTGTGTTATTCTTGAGGCTATCAACAAAAGTTACATAGTTTTCTAGCATTGTTTTGTGGACCAGACGTTTGTATATATCATCCCGTACTTCTGTGAATTTTTTATAGGAGCCTTCTTCATATCGCTCCAAAACTTCAATCACATGATAGCCAAAATCAGAAACAATCGGCCCATAGTAAGTCAAAGGACGATTCTGAAAAATTAATTCATTGATTTCCTGTATACATTTTCCTGCCTCAATATACTGTACATTAAAATTATAAGTAGTATCTAATTCATTCTTCAATTTCTGGTTTCTGGAAGACATAATTTTTTTTACTCGTCTGGCCAAATCATATTTTTTTGTGAAAAAATGCTTTACTTTTGCTGCTTTACTTTTTCTTAAATATATGCTTTTATTATCATTATAGTAATCTCGTAACTGTTGCTCAGTAAAATGGACATTGCTCTGGAAATGGTACTTCAAAAATTCATTGACCACCAGGTCCTGAAAATATTGATCAGCTTTATATTGCAAATTATTATCTCTATCAAAATGATACTTCTGAGCATTTTTATACAATATTTCGTCTCTAACCCAGCCTGAAATTAGTGAATTTAAATAATTTCTATCAATGGTCCCCATTTTTTTTGATTCTGGAATCATCTGCAAAAATTTTTCTTTTGTCAAATAACTGTCACCAACTTTGGCAATGTAATCATCTTTTCTTCTCTCGCCACAACCTAGCAACAGAAATAATAATAAAAAAGTCAAATATTTCTTCAAACTATGATCCTAACTTTTCTAGGTTAACTGTTTCCCAGTATATTTTAAAACCATATTTGTTTTTAAGTTTGCTAATATATTCTTCCCGTCTTCTATCTTTAATTCTATCCTTTATAGTTGTAATTATTTTACCTTTTACCTGATCCAGAGATTTAGGTTTACCTTCCTTTTTATTGTAAACCTTTATCAAAGAATAACCCGATCCAATTTCAATTAAAGAATCACTGACAGTATTAATTTCTGTTTTACTGGCTATATTTCCTAGCGGTCCATACTGATTCTCAGCAATGTAGCCATAATATCCATTCTTTTCTCCTCTTTTCCGTCGTTCTGTATATTTTTGGGATAAAGTATCAAAATTGGCGCCATTATTTATAGCCAGACGTATGCTGTCAAGAAGTGCTTTGTCCTTTGAATAAATTTCTCTTACTTCATATTTCACCGGATTCATAAATTTCTTATTCTTATGCTTATCATAATACTTTTTTATTTCTTTGTCATCAACATCGATGTCTCTATAAATATTATCTTTTTTAATCTGGTTTATATACAATTTTCTTCTGGCTTTTGCCATTTTATTTTTAAAATCATCTTCTTCATGTAAACCTAAATCTTTTGCTTTATCTAATAAATATTCTGATAAAATGTCATTCTGTAGATAGCGGTTAAAATTGTTAGCCTGTTGTAAATATGAAGGCCTAAAATTGTTATCGGTTTTATACATGTTTTGAAACCATTTTAGGTCATATTCTTTATCGTTGGTTTTTACTAAAACTCCTTCTATATCCACATCTTTGAAAAAATTATCAAGAGAATTGTTTTTTCCATTGGAGACTTTTTGATATTCCGAATATTTTTTTACCAGTTCCTCAGTTTTTCTTTGATTTAATTTATAACCAATTTCGTCTTTCAAATTTTCAATCATATTTCTATAAGCAGTCTGGAGTTTGTTCCTATTTTTATTAATTGCCATCTGTCTAACGCGATTTTTCAATTGATCATAAGAACGGCTGGTTTTTTTTCTACGATCCTTTAATTTAATTACATGAAAACCATAGCGGGTAAATACAGGTTCAGAAATATCACCAGGTTTCATGGAAAATACTTTTTCTTCAAAATTTGAAGTAAATTTACCCATTGGAGTCCAGCCAAGATCACCATCGGGCAGTGAAGACTTATCATCAGAATATTTTTTTGCTAATTCATAAAATGGTATTCCGCCTTTGGCTTTGTTGGCAACTTCTTTGGCCATTTTGTGAGCTTCCGTTTTACTGGGAAATTCATCACCTTCTTTATCTGAATATTTGATCAAGACATGAGCTGCTTTGACTTCAGAAATATAGTCTTCATATAAATCACGTAAATACTTTTCACTAATGATTGAATCTAATATTGTTGTATTTAAATAGTTGGTAATTAATCTATTTTTGTAATTTGTTTGAATTTTACTGTTTACATCTTTATCATCCTCATAAACTTTCTCAGCTTCAATGAAAAACATTTCATTTTTGGCCCATTCATTAATTCTATTTTTCTTAACATTATCAGGAAATTTGATAAATTTATCTTTTGAAGTATCTTCAAAAAAGTCCAGTAAGGTATAATATTTTCCATCCAATTTTAAAAGTGTATCAGTTGTCGGCTTTTTTGTACAGGAAAAAAGCATTAAAAGAGACAAAAATAAAACCAATAAACGTTTCATAAAACACTCCAAATTTTAAATTTAAAGTTTATCAATTAATTCTAATAAAAAACTGCTTAAATGTTCCATTGTTTCCTCTTCATTGGTGTATAAAATTAACACCAGATTTTCTGAAGGTTTAAATTTATAAGAAATATCTAACTTATTACATATATTTTTCACACTCTTTAGTACTTTATTTACACTATTTTTGATCTCCTGTCCATTGAATTTTAATTCACACTTTCCACTATTTTTTATAATAATTTTATCAATATTAACTAAGTAGGCAAATATTTTTAATTTGGTGATATTTATTAATTTTTTTGTTTCGTCTGTTAATATTCCAAACCTATCTTTTATTTCATTTTTGATGTCTTCAATTTCCTGCGTAGATTCCGATTCTGATAATCTTTTATAGAAGTCCAATCTCAGCTTTTGTGATTCTACATAATGGTCTGGTATAAATGCTGAATAAGGGCTTATAATTTTAACCGATTCAGCTGGTTTTAATTTTTCCTCTTTTTTCTCAATATTAACGGCATCAGAAATTGCTTCTCTTTTATCTTCAAAAGTATCTTGTAATATTTTGACATAAAGATCATAACCAATTTTTTGTATATTTCCGCTTTGCTCAACACCAAATAAATTTCCCGCCCCTCTGATTTCCATATCACTTAAGGCAATATTATATCCTGAACCTAATGATGTATATCTTTTTATAGTATTTAGTCTTTTTACAGCGCTGTCATTTAATTTCTTCATCTTCGGTGCAATTAAATAACAAAAGGCCCTTCTATTGGAACGACCAACCCTGCCTCTTAATTGATATAACTGAGCAAGACCGAAATTATGAGCCTTATTTATAAACATTGTATTTACATTCGGTATATCAATTCCTGATTCTATAATTGATGTGGTTACCAAGACATCTAATTCATTATTAATAAATGAATTAATCGTTTTTTCTAGTCTTTTTTCTTTCATTCTCCCATGAGCATAATTAATCGATGCTTTAGGAATAATTGAATGAATTTTTGCTGTAACGGCCTTAATTGTTTTTATTCTATTGTGGACAAAATAAACCTGTCCATTTCTACTTAATTCAAAGTTTATACGGTCTCTAATAAAATCTTTATCAAAATTTATTATTTCAGTGACAATTGGGAGACGAAATTTTGGTGGTGTATTTATTTGAGAAAAATCACGCGCGCCAATCAGAGAAAATTGTAAAGTTCGAGGAATTGGTGTTGCAGTTAGCGATAATACATCGAGATTTTTCTTAACATTTTTGATCTTTTCCTTATTCTTTACACCGAACCGATGCTCTTCATCAATTATCAACAAACCTAAATCATTAAATTCAATATCGCCGGAAAGTAGCCTATGAGTACCAATTACAATATCTAAATTACCTTCTTCTATATCATCTATTATTTGTTTTTGCTTACTTTTGGTAACAAACCGGGATAATTTTTCAATTATAATGGGATAATTTTTTAATCTTTCTTTAAATGAACTATAATGCTGGTCGGCAAGTATTGTCGTTGGAACCAAAATAGCGACCTGTTTTTGATCAAGCACAGCTTTAAAAGCAGCCCTTATGGCAACTTCAGTTTTTCCAAAACCAACATCACCACAGAGCAATCTATCCATTGGCTGGTCTGATTCCATATCGTCTTTAATTTCTTCTGTAGCCTGTATTTGATCCGGTGTTTCCTGATGAGGAAATTCAGATTCCATCTCTATTTGGAGTTCATCATCTCTTGAAAATTTATACCCATCAGCATTTTGTCTTATTGAATATAAAGTAATTAATTCATCAACAATTTTTTCGGCAGATTTTTTCGTCTTAGATTTTTTTCGTTCCCATTCACCACTGTGTAGTTTTGTTACTCGAGGTGGATTTTCACCTGTATTTCTATATTTTTTTACATCGTGCAATTTTTCCATAGGAACATAAACAATTGAATCGCCTCTGTACTCCAATTTTAGACATTCCGTTGTTGTACCGAAAGCATCGACCTTGTCTAAACCCTCAAATTGACCTATACCATAATCGACATGCACCATGTAATCACCAGGAGAAATATCTTCAATATCAACTTCTTTTACGTCAATATCTGAAGGAAGCCGTTTGTTTTTTAATCTTGTTCTGTAAGCATGGGAAAGAACATCATTTTCTGAAATAAAATATTCATCTTTTTCTTTAAAATAGAAACTTGAAGAAAAATATCCTTTTTTAACACTTATTTTTGAATCTTGAAAAATATGGCGCAACCTTTCGACCTGTTTATCCCGGGAACTAAAAATCACAAAACTAGAGTTGTCTTTTGATTGATGTTCTATATATTTTCTTAAACCTTTTAAATTTTTATCCTGTATAGTTACATCAAAAAAAGGAAAATCAATTTTCTGCGAATAAACATTGTGCCTATAAACTCTTTTAAAGTTATTGACTCTTTCATTATAATGTTCATCAATATTGTCCAAATCATAATAGATTATCAGACTATTGTCAGGTTTTAAATGGTCCGTAATGGTAGATTTATTTTCTGTGTCAATTTCAGAGTCCGGTAGCGGAAAAATTTCTACCTGATTTACAATATTTTTTGTTTTTTGGTCTTCTGGATCAAATTTTCTTATAGAATCAATACTATCACCAAAAAATTCTATTCGATAAGGAAATGAATATCCTGGAATAAAAATATCTACAATTGATGCCCGGACAGAAAAATCTTCAGGAAAAGTGGTTTGCTCTACTCTATTATATCCATAGGAATATAGTTTATTGATAAAAACATCTCGATCTATTTCAACATTATTTTCTATATAGAGTCTATTTTTATTATGAGATTTCCTGGATGGAAAGTGAATATTTAAACCCGAAATTTCACTAATATATAAATAATTTGAAGAATCAAACAATTTATTTTTTACATCATTATAAAAGAAAGATTCATTTTCCGAAAATGCTTTTCTTTTATTTTTACTATTTGTTTTTGGTAAATAGCCTGTTTTATCCTGATTGAAAAAATAATCAAGATCATCCCTTAATTTTTCAGCGATTTTGTTTTCTGAGCATAATACCAATAAATCTTTATTCTTTCTATGATAGAGATCGTATAAAAAAATTGCAAAAGAGCTTAAGTTAAAACCTGAAATATGAACATCATTTGACGTGTTTATTGCCTTGTGAAATTCATGATATTCTGAAATATCTGTTATATTCTGAAAATATTTGTTTAAAAATTGAGGAAAATGTTTCACGTGAAACCAATTATTTCTTTAAATAAATCATTAATGATGTGACATCAGATGGAGAAACACCTGATATTCGTGATGCCTGAGCCAGTGTCTCTGGTTTTATTTTGTTCAACTTTTCAACACACTCTTTCTTTAATGTATTAATTTTACTGAAATCTATATTGTCGGGAATTTTAACATGCTCATATTTTTTCATCTGATCGATTAGTTTTTGATTTCGTTTAATATAACCTTCATATTTTATATCAACTTCAGCCTGGTCTATATAATCAGAATGCTTCTTAAACTGTTTTCGATATTTATCAGGCAAAAGTTCAATGATATCAGTAAGGTTAATTTCGGGTCTCTTAAGTAATCTATTAATGTTGATTCCATTGTTTACTGTGCTAGAATCGTTTTGTTTTAAAATTGGGTTTATCTGGTCTGGGCTGAGATAATTGTCTTTTGAGTAGTTAATGAAATCTTTCAAAAACCGAATTTTTTTCTCTACTTTTTTTATAAATGAATCTGGAACAATACCAATCCTTTGAGAATGTTTGTATAATCTTCGATCAGAATTATCAAAGCGTAATATTAAACGATGTTCAGCTCTGCTAGTGAACATTCGATAGGGTTCACGAGGGTCTTTTGTGATAAGGTCATCTATTAAAACTCCTATATAAGCATTGGAGCGATCGAGAATAAAGGGGGCTTTGTTATCAAGTTTAAAATATGAATTAATTGCGGCAATAAGACCTAAAGCAGCTGCCTCCTCATATCCAGAGGTTCCATTTATTTGCCCTGCGAAATATAGGTTTTGAATACTCTTTGTCTCTAACGTTCTATAAATCTGATAGGAAGGAAAAAAATCATATTCAATTGCATAACCTGGATAAAACCATTCAGAATTTTCAAGTCCTTCTATTGTTTGAATATAATCTTTTTGTACATCAATAGGCAAGCTGGTGGAAATACCATTAGCATAAATTTGGTCTGAATCCTCCCATTCCGGCTCTAGAAAAACATGATGCGAATTTCGATCTTCAAACCTTACAACTTTATCCTCAATGCTGGGACAGTAACGCGGCCCTACTCCCTCAATTACCCCTGTAAATAGTGGTGCTCTATCTAAGTTCTCGCGAATAATTTTATGTGTTTCTTTATTGGTATGGGTTATATAACAGGGAATATCAGGCGGATTAAAATTTTCTGTAAAGTAGGAGAAAGGCGTTGGGTTTTTATCACCATATTGTTTTTCTAATTTATCTAAGTTTAATGTGCTCTTTTTTAAACGGGCTGGAGTTCCGGTTTTTAATCGACCATGTTTAAAACCAAGTTTTGATAAAGACGATGTTAAACCCTGTGCATTACGTTCATTTAATCTTCCACCTTTGTATTGATCTTCACCAATCGTTATTGTCCCATTCAAAAATGTTCCACATGCTAAAATAACAGATTGCGATGAAAATTTACCATTTTCTTCAGTCAATACGCCTGTGATTTTACCATCTTTAGCGGTAACTCCAACTACTATATCTTCTAAAATTGAGACTTTTTCTTCATCAAGTTTATTTTGCATATAATTAGCATATTTAATTTTATCTGCCTGGGCCCTGAGCGACCAAACGGCTTTACCTTTTGACTTATTGAGAATTTTGAACTGGATTCCAGTTGCGTCAATGGCTTTTCCCATTTCGCCGCCTAAAGCGTCTATTTCTGTCACAAGATGTCCTTTTGCCAGTCCTCCAATTGACGGATTACAGGACATTCTTGCTATTGATTCTTTTGAAATAGTTATAAGCAAAATTTTCATTCCAAGTCTTTTTGCAGCAAGAGATGCCTCTACGCCGGCATGCCCACCGCCAACAACAATAACGTCATATTTATTTTGTTTCACGTGAAACATTTATTTTCCAATGCAAAAATTACTAAATATATTATTTAAAATTTCATCATTAGTGGTCTTACCTAAAATTTCATCGAGCTTGCTTAGGGCGTGACGCAAGTCAGTAACAATAAATTCAGAGGCAAAACCGTTCTGGATAGATTGTATAGCTTTTTGCAGTTCTTGTTTTGTCTTCTTTAAAACATTATAATGCCGTTGTACAGTTATAATATGGTCTTCACTTTCCGGTTTTTTATCTTCAAGCCAGCTTATAATTTTATCGTTTAAAATATCTATGTTAGTTCTCTGTAATGCAGAAACTTCTATATGATTTTGAATATCATATTTACTGGTAAATTTATGAATTTGATTATTCCTTATAATATCAATTTTATTCACTATGAAAAGAATATTGTCGCGCCTTTCTGGAATAAATTCATTATAAATAGAATGATCCTGACTAGAATCTATGATTAAAAGTTGCAAATCAGATTTATTGATTATTTCCCGGGATTTATCAATGCCTTTGTGTTCAAGAGAATCAAGGGGCTTTCTAATTCCAGCGGTATCAAAAAAAGTGAGCTTGTAACCATTATGATCTATTGTTTCCTGAATAAAATCCCTGGTAGTTCCTGCTTTAGATGATATAATCGCACGCTCTTCTTTGATGATTGCATTTAACAAACTCGATTTACCAGAATTAGGCGGTCCGATTAAAGCAATTTTCAATCCTGAATGAATTAAACGTCCGTATTGATAGGTTTTTATCAATGAAGAAACAGCATCAATAATTTTATAAATGTTTGATTTTATTGTATCTGGAGAAGTGTGTTCAATTTCTTCCTCTGTAAAGTCAAGTTCTAACTCTAAAAGTGAAATATTATCAATAATTTGCTGTTTGATATAACGCAAATGTCTGCCAATTTCACCTTCTAATAGGGCTTTAGACGAGCGGGTTGCAGCTTTCGTCTGAGAGTGAATTAAATTATTAATACCTTCCGCCTGAGTAAGATCAATTTTATTATTTAAAAAGCGCCTTTTGGTAAATTCTCCCGGCTCTGCCATGCGGGCACCTTTTGAAATGCATAAATCAATAATTTCGCGCACAATTACAGGGCTACCATGACAGCTGATTTCGATCATGTCTTCTCCTGTATATGAATTGGGCGCCCGAAAAAAAGTTATCATAACTTCGTCTATTGTTTGGCTTCGGGATAATATTTGAGTCAACATAGCCCGGCTATGTTGAAAATTATTATCTATATTGCTGATTTTATTGATAATATCAGTGGATTTCGGACCTGATAATCGAATCACAGCAAGGGCACTAAAGCCAGCGGCAGTTGAGCGGGCAACGATTGTATCATTATTTATTTTCATTCTGAATTATTTATTCATCTTCTTTCGCATCTCTTCCATTCGAGCCAAACGGCCTTTTTTCTTTTTCTTCTTAGATTTTGTCAATTTAGGTTCTGGTGTAAAATATTTAGTCTGGATAACTGTGAAAATATTAAAACAGGTGTAATACAGAACCAAACCAGAAGGGAATTTGTTGAAAATAAAGAAAAATACAATTGGCATTACATAGGCCATAGATTTTTGCTGCGGATTGGAAGAGGAACCCGAAAGTTTCTGTTGTAAAATTTGAGTAATTACCATAATTATTGGTAATAGATTGAAGTATTGACCATAAAAGGGGATTGTAAAAGGAAGTGTAAATAACATGTCCGGTGATGATAGATCAGTTATCCAAAAAATAAACTCAGCATGACGCAAGGCAATCGTACTACGAATTACTGTAAACATGGAAATTAAAATCGGCATTTGCAGTAGAATTGGAAAACAGCCGCCCATAGGATTGATTCCGTAATCCTGGTAAAGCGCCATTGTCTTTTTGTTTAATTTTTGCTGGTCGTCTTCATATTCTTCTTTCAATTCCTGAATTTTAGGCTGTAGCAGTTGCATTTCTTTCATCGATTTCATCGATTTCATAGTCAGCGGTGATAGTATTATTTTGATAAAAACAGCAAAAATTATAATCACAATACCATAGTTAGGTATAAAATTGTAAAGAGTATTGAGAGTGATCAATATTCCTGTACAGAGAGGGCGAGAAATGAATTTCAATATGCTACCCAGATTCATTATCTGTTGGAGATCGGCATTCAATCCTTTTACAACATCATATTTTAATGGTCCAATAAACAAAGATGTCTTTTGTCTCTGGTTAGCGGCATAGGTGATTTCCATATCAAATATTTTTTTGAATGTTTCTCCAGATTGGACAGTGGCGGCTTTTAGTGTGTATTTGTCAGCAGATTTATCCGGTATAAAAGCAGCAGTAAAATATTTACTACGAATTGCTGTCCAAAGTGTATTGCCCTGAAATTCACGTTGGTCTGTCTCGCCCTGCTTAATGTCAAATTTATCAACCTCTTCGGCGGCAGTAAAAGCATAGGCTTTTGCGTAATTATTTTCTTTTTCCAGCTTGTTCTCTGTATAAGAAAGTCCCCCTAGCCAGGTGACTTGAAATTCATTTCCGGCTATATCTTTTAATAGACCGGTCATATCGGTAACCAAGTCAAATCGGTATTCATCGCCATGAAATGTAAAGGTTTTTGTGACCAGATTCTTTCCACTTTTTTTGTAGGCATAGGTTACAGAAAAACTTTCGTCTTCATTGAGGAAAATCGAACTATCAGAAAGAAGGCGGCTGGATTTAACAATTTCAAAATTATTATCAAGAATCACCGATCTTTCTTTGGAAATGCTATTGTATTTGATTTTAAGGGGTCTTTGGTCAGGATCTTTGACAAGATTTACAAAAGTAGTATCCTCGTCGTTGTATTCATGATACTTCTTGAGAATGAAATTTTTAACTGTTCCACCACCAATTGAACTTATATCAAATTTATAGTATTTGTTTTCAACAGTTAGTATTTTTTCTGGCCGGGATTCTTTAACCAGACTTTCAGGATGAGTATCCTGGGCTTGCTCAATTTCTGGGCTGGTTTCCTGTGGTTCAGGAGAAGGTTCTGGCTGTTTGAGTGTATCCTGTGTAACTGTTTGAGCACTATCCTGGGGTGCCTGTTCCGATTGATTATAATCAATCAATTGATAGTAGAAAGGCATTGCTATTAAGATTAAAAAGATAACTACAAAAGCAAGTATTGACTGCTTATCCATAAATTATTCCTCTTTCTTTTTAGGTACTGGATCAATTCCGCCTTTGAACAAGGGATTGCATCGTAAAATTCTGGTCGTTGATAACCATATCGCTTTGAAAAAATTAAATCGCTTAAAAGCGGTGATCGAGTAATGAGAGCAGGTCGGATAATAACGACAGTTATTACCAGTCAAAGGACTTAATAATTTTTGATAACCCTTAATGATAAAAACGACCAGTTTATTAATTATTCGCATTGCTAAATAATTCTAAATATTTTTCTTTAAATTCATGAAAATTAACTTTTTCATTACTATTCAAAACTGTAAAAACAATTTTATAAGGATGTTCGATAATGGGTTTCGATGTTCGGTAGACTTCCCGGATTATTCTTTTATAATGGTTTCTAGTAACGGCCGGTTTAACATTTTTTGTTAAATTAATTCTAAATCCCCATTGTCCAGATTTTTGGAAAGCGAACAAAATATTTTTATAGGATCCTTTACGGCCTTTTTTTATAATTGTGCTGGCCTCTTTCCATTTTAAACTTCGCTCCCTTTTTGATATTGTCTTTTTCAGACACACATCCTTTTTACAAATATTCTACTGTAATAAACAGGTGATAATTTATACGATTATTTGTTATTTATCAATAAAATGAATATTTGATTAACAGATAATTATAAAAACCGTCACAGAATGTTAATAACATGTTGATAAGTATTGATATATTATGTTAACTTCTAAAAAATATTGTTGATAACCGCTTTGAAGTTGTTAATAACTGATTTTTAAATTGCTGTTTAATAGGTGGTTACCTTTGTGGATAAATAAAGTTGATAACAAGTTAGATTTATTGCTGGAAATTTATTATATTACTGAAGCTCTGTTGATAAAATAAATGAGAGGAAGCCGCAATGTCGGAAGCTAAGCAGGTTTGGTCCCAATGCCTTGGCTTTTTAAAAGAAAATGTCCCAACTCAAACTTATGAAACATGGTTTCAGCCTATAAAAATATTATCTTTATCTGATGAAGAAATATTTTTACAGGTTCCCAATCAATTTTTTTACGATTGGATCGAGAGCCATTATAAAGAAATTTTGAACAGAGCAATTGAGAATGTTACCGGCAATGGTTTGAAAGTGCATTATACTGTTAATGTTTCTAAGCCCGCCAAAGAACAAGTAAAAAACAACCCTGTTGATAAAAAAGCTGTTGAGGAAATTGCATCAGAGGCAAAAAAAGATTCTCAAAACCAACCACGCAAGAAAAAAAGCCGCATTGTTGAAAAAGGCACAAAAATAAATAAAAATTATACCTTTGACCGATTTGTGGAGGGCAAAAGCAATCAATTTGCCAAAGCATCAGCAATTGCTGTTGCCAAATCACCTGGAAAAACTTCTTTCAATCCTCTTGTAATTTACGGCGACACAGGCTTAGGCAAAACTCATCTGATCCAGGCTATTGGGAATGAGGTATTGCAGGAAGAGCGAGTTGAAAAAATTGTCTATGTTACCAGTGACACTTTTACACTGGATTTTATTAATGCCATTCAAAAAAATAAGAGTGTAAATTTTTCAAACTATTATCGCGACGTTGATATGCTCCTGCTAGATGACATTCAATTTTTTGAAGGCAAAGAGTCAACTCAGGAACAGTTTTTTCATATTTTTAATTCACTCTACCAACATGGTAATCAAGTTGTCTTAACAACTGATAAACATCCAATGGAATTGAAGGGAATGCAAAAAAGAATGCTATCCCGTTTTCAATCCGGTTTAACTGTTGATGTTCAGCCTCCTGATCTGGAAACTCGAATTGCCATTCTTAAGGAGAAAGCAGAAGATGAAAACCTTGCAATTCCTTTCGATGTTATTACTTACATTGCCAAAAACATTAAATCAAATATTAGAGAGCTGGAAGGCGCCCTTATAAGATTAATGGCTCAATCTTCCCTTCTCAAAGTCGATGTTGATCTGGATTTAGCTCGGCGAATGCTCAGCGATATCACAGGCTCGGATCCTGATAAAGTTGCGCCTGCTTCGGTTTCTATTGACAATATACAGGAAATTATGGGTAACAAATATGATATTTCCCTGGATACTTTGGTAAGTAAAAGCCGAAAACAGGAGGTTGCTGAGGCTCGCATGATCGCCATGTATTTTTCCCGAAAATTGACTGACCTCTCACTCAAAAAAATTGGCCTCTATTTTGGAGGTCGTGATCATTCTACTGTGGTACACGCTTGTAAAAAAGTTGACAAACAAATCCGTGACTCAGAAGATTTTCGATCAAAAATTAATAGTATCGAGGCTGAAATAAGAGGAAGGACTTGATTGATTAGCAATAAAAATAAACTAAAACCTATGTTCTTTAATAATTTGCAGAAAATATATTTTAATTTATTTTCTCTAAGTCTTAAATTATCGGGTTGAATATAAAAACAAAGAGCGGAGACTATGAAAAAAACAGATTTTTCATTCTATAAAAAGGGAAAACAACTTTATTATGAACAACTTGCCCGTGCTTATCGCAGTAAAGGGCTGGTAAAACCGGAGCATTGGACACCATTTAAAGAGGACCTGGAAGAAACGCGCATTGTGTTTATTTCTGTAGCAGGAGCCTATACAGATGACCAGGAACCTTTTACAGAAGAGGGCAAAAAAGAGGATCATCAATATCGCGGAATCGATGCTGAATATGATAAAGAAAAAATCAATTTTCTGGGAATGGATTGGGATACTACCGAAGCTCAGAAAGACCCCAAAGTCGTTTTTCCAGTAAAAAATCTGGTTTTATTGCAAAAAGAAGGCGTAATTGGTTATGTTCATAAAACCGCTTATAGTTTTTCCGGTCATGATGAAGATGAAAAAGAATTGGATAAAAGCATCAAAAAAATGATAGAAGATCTCACAGAAAATGAAATCGACGCCGCTATTGTTGCCCCAGCATCAGTCCAAACTGGTGAGGTTGCCTGGAAAATTTGCAATCAGGTTGAAGGCGCTTCTATTTCTACTGCAATGATCAGTATGTTTTATGAGCAACTTCTTCAAAAACCTGCTCCTCGCTGCGCCTATGTCAATTTTCCTTTTGGTCGGCCCTTTGGCCCTGCCAATAGTATCACACTAAATACAGCAATATTGCGTGATATCTTACGCTTATTTGAAAAATCCAAACGACCGGCTCAGATCATGAGTTTAAATTACGTCTGGTCGTGGGGAACTGTACCGGCTAAATAATTGCCGATATACAATTGCTCTCTGATAACTCAGAAGTAATATCTATAATTTTTTAATCAGGCAAACGCCTGTATCTATAGTTTTTATAATGCACGGATAGTTTTAAAAAAATATTAATTTTTTACTGTTAGGCCTAGTTCAGGCCTAACAGTATTTGATTTTTGGATAATTTTACTGTAACGGTGTAATTTTTGAAAAATATTAAAACCAGACGGTCAAATTTACTTCTAAAGCATAGCATAAATAGCAGCTCAAATAAATTGAAAACAATAAAATAGAGCTTAAAGTCTGGAGGGTAAGATGGCAAAATTCAGTAAAGTAAAAAGCGCATCTGTTCTGGGAATAAATGCCTATGTTGTTGATGTGGAGTGCAATTTGGCCCGGGGTAGAGTGCCTCGCTACGTAACTGTAGGTCTGCCAGAAGGCGCAGTCAAAGAAAGCAAGGAACGGGTTCTAACGGCAATTCGAAATACCGGTTACAAATATCCTGGCAATAAAATTGTTGTCAATCTTGCTCCAGCCGATATAAAAAAAGAAGGAACCGCTTTTGACCTGCCAATTGCTGTTGGGGTTTTGGCAGCAGCCGGATACGTTGATCGCGATCGGCTTTCTGATTATGTTCTTTTGGGAGAATTGTCATTGGACGGGCGCTGCCGAAAAGTTAAAGGTGTCATATCCATAGCAATTTCTATAAAAAATTCTGATATAAAAGGAATTATTTTGTCAGAGGAAAATGCTCGGGAGGCTGCGGTTGTAGAGGGACTAGATGTTATTCCCGTTAATGGCCTGGAAGATGCGGTAAAATTTCTCAATAGAGAAATAAATCCCAAACCCTTAAAAGTTAATCAGAAAAAATTGTTTAACCAGAATGCACTTTACAAATCTAATTTTGCCGAAGTCAAAGGCCAGGAAAATGTAAAAAGATCAATGGAGGTGGCAGCAGCCGGTGCTCATAATGCTCTGATGATCGGGCCGCCAGGATCGGGAAAAACTATGCTAGCCCGCCGCATTCCCACCATTCTTCCTCGATTGACTCTTGATGAAGCCCTGGAAACAACGAAAATCCACTCAGTTTCAGGTAATCTGAACTCTAAACGGGGAATAATTGCCACACGTCCTTTTCGCTCTCCCCACCATACAATTTCTGATGCCGCTCTGATTGGAGGTGGCCGAATTCCCAAGCCAGGCGAAGTCAGTCTCAGCCATAATGGGGTCCTTTTTCTTGATGAATTGCCAGAATTTAAGAAAAATGTTCTGGAAGTAATGCGCCAACCTCTTGAAGATGGAGAGGTTACAATTTCCCGGGCAAAATCGACACTCAGTTATCCAGCCACATTTATGTTGATCGCTGCAATGAATCCCTGTCCCTGCGGATATGCCACCGACCCTAACAACCATTGTAGTTGTACACCTTCTCAAATTCAGCGTTATATTTCGAAAATTAGCGGGCCTCTTCTGGATAGAATTGATATTCATATTGAAGTCCCTGCTGTTGATTTCAAAGAATTATCCAGTAAAAAACCAGGAGAAAAATCCAAATATATCAGAGCAAGAGTTGAAAAAGCTCGCCAAATTCAGCAAAAGCGCTTTAAAAATGAAAAAGGATTGTACGCTAACGCCCATATGGATAATAGATTAATAAAAAAGTATTGCAAAATTGATGATTCCGGTTCTAAATTATTAAACACTGCTCTGGAAAAATTAGGTCTCAGTGCTCGTGCCTATAATAAAATTTTAAAAGTTTCCCGCACGATTGCAGACCTGGCCGGGGAAACAAAAATCAAGAATGAGCATTTAAGTGAAGCTATACAATATCGAAGTTTAGATAGACAATTGTGGATTTATGACTAAGAGGTGAAATTATGATGAGAACAGGTAATCCCGCTTTAAATAAGAAGACTTTTCAGAATGTTGGAGTTGCCGACCAGGCTGGTGCGATGACCCTGGATGGCACGATCAATAAATCTTTTTTGTTATTCTTTATTTTGTTAGGATCAGCTGGCTTTGTCTGGAATAAATTTTTCTCAGCGCAAGGCGCTGTCAATTTGACCCCTTTTATTATTGGTGGATTAATTGGAGGATTGATTGCTGCCCTGGTCACAATCTTTAATAAACGCGTCGCAAAATATTCGGCTCCCATCTATGCTCTTTGTGAAGGATTTGTACTGGGTGGAATTTCAGCAATTTATGAGAGCGCTTATAATGGAATCGTTACTCAGGCCATTGCATTGACTGTTGGAATATTTTTGACTCTGCTTTTTCTTTATAAAAGTAGAATTATTAAGCCAACTGAAAATTTTAAGCTGGGAGTTGTATCAGCTACTGGTGGTATTGCCATATTCTATTTTCTATCCATGATTCTGGGATTTTTCGGCATTCAGATGCCGCTTATTCATAGTAACGGAATTTTTGGGATTGGATTCAGCCTTTTTGTTGTGGCCATTGCTGCTCTTAATCTTGTTCTGGATTTTGACTTTATTGAAACCGGTGCAGAGCAGGGCGCACCAAAATATATGGAATGGTATGCTTCCTTTGGTCTGCTAGTCACTCTGGTCTGGCTTTATCTGGAAATTTTGCGTTTGCTGGTTAAATTGAACAGCCGAAGATAACAAAAATTAAAATTCCACTCTAGAATCTAATTAATTGTATAAATATTTCGCTGAGTAATCATCTGAAAATAACAAAAAGTCCCGAAATATGTCGGGACTTTTTGCTTTTAACCTATATTTTTAATGTGCTTATTAATAACTGGTTTTCATAGGATCCCAGGTGGGAATTTCTTTTGCTTTTTGATCTAGAATTTCAAGAGCATCTTCTGATAAATATTTTTTAGGTAGAATTACATTAAAAACATACTTGTCAAACCAGCTATCAGTCATTGTATAGTAACCGGCTTTGCCGTTATCAGTTCCCCAGGAATTGGTAACTCTCCATTTTCTGACTTGGCCGCTTTTGGTAGTATCCAGTCCTGAAAAAACCATGGCATGGTTGGGAATACAAATTCCATAGGCAACGCCCTCTTCTCGGGAAAAATTCATATCAACATCAAGCAAGGTTTCATAATCTTTTAAACCGGCGGCCATAATTCCATTCTCACTGCTCATATCAAATCCCGAAGCAGCTGCAAACCAGATCGGAACAGAGTCAAGAACAGCAGCAGTTGTGAATTTTTTGAACTTATCGACTTTGATATTGATGAAGTCCATATCGCGAGCATCGGCGACATTTTTACAATAATTGATTTTGTAATGTTGATTGTATTCATGAATCGGATGGTCAAGAACGCTAACATAATCATGAAGGTCTATGCTAGTAGCATTTTGGTAAAAGCTTTTGGGTGTAAAAGTTTTTTCTACAATTTCATCGTCTTTATTTTTGAAGCGCCACACAAATTCTTCTTCTGGATCAAGAGGCTCGCCTAGATGATAAACAAGAACCCTGTAAACATCTTCCAGCATTTTTTCTTTACGCTTTCTTAACTCATCAATACCCTCGCCAGCTTCATGCATTTTTCTCAGAACAACGGCGTCGTGTTTTAGAAGGCGGCTCAGCATTTTGTTCATTCCTCGAGTGTCTGTACTGTTATGGGTTTCCGGGGCTACAGATTTAGGCACGACTCCATATTTATCTACGATTTCAACGACATAATTCCACCAGCCTCCGTCACCAATTGGAGCTCTGACCAGATCCTGAACACTACGGTCCATTATATCTTTCTTGCGAGTGGCTATAACTTGTTCTAAAAAAGTGTTCGATTTTTCCAGCTTATCCCAGAAAAATGAATAGGTTTGGGAAAATTCAAAGTCAGATGAAAGATCATATTTGTCAATAATATCGGGCCGTAAAATATTGAGACCGGCAAACAACCAGCAGCGCCCGGAATGTTTTTGATCTGTGATACCAGGACCGTCAAGTTTAAAATTAAAAATATGGTCATATTTGTTATAGACCTGATGGTCGGTAGCCAGGTCTTCAGGGCCATTTTCGCTAATTGCATTTAGCTTTGCCCTATGTTCGTCTTTGAGTTCAAATGAACTTTGCAATTTTTTGATCAAAGTCTGATCAAGACGGCCACCTTCCATATCGTAGTTTGAAAAAATACCGCCCAAAACAAAACTTGTCATTAAAACCAAAATTAAGCCTGATAATAATCCCTTTTTCATCGGCACCTCCTTTAATGGATTAAAAATACAATCAAAATTATAGGATTCCTTTTAAAAAAAATAAAGGTTTTTTATCTCGATGGGAAAATTATTTTATAATCCTAAAAATATCGGTGAAACTGATAAAAGAAACTAATACAAAAAAAGGTTCCATTCATAATATAAGTTGTAATTCAAAATGACTCCGACTGATTGTTATGCAAAAGCCCAAAGCATTCAAACTCAACTTTGTCTCGACCTTAATCTTAGCTTAAATCCAAATTTTTAAAAAATCGGTAAATTATTAAACCCGGGAAACATTAAATTTTTAGTCTTATGATCTAATTATTTCCAAAGTCCTGAAATTCATTATTACAATAATCATAAAATTGATAGAAAAATTAAATGCCTAAAACCATTAATAAACAAACATATTCAGGTGTCTTCTATTCGGGACTCTCCTCTTAACAATATTCATACCAAATAACTGACAGGTGGCTTGATTTAGGTAAACTAAATTGATAAATTAGGACGGAATGTAGTTTTTAGAATAAGGATTGAGAAGATGACAGATAAAAAAGACGTTGTTAAAAAGATTTCTAATTTAGCTCATTTAAAATTATCAGAAGATGAGCTGGATAAATATGCCCAGGAATTTGAGAAAATTTTGCAGTATGTAGAAAAGCTAGAAGAACTGGATACCGAGGATATTGAACCCCTTTCCCATGTCCACGATCTCACCAATGTTTTGCGAGACGACCAATCCAAACAAAGCCTTGACCGGGAAAAACACCTGGAAAATGCTCCTGAAAGAAAAGGCCCCTATTTTCAGGTGCCCAGAGTTATCGAGGACAAATAATGCGAGTTGTTGGGGTTATACCGGCTCGCTATGGATCCACACGCTTGCCGGGTAAACCATTAAAAAAAATTGGATCAAAAACACTTATTGATCACGTTTACTTCAATGCAAAAAAAGCAAATATTTTGGATGATCTCATCGTGGCCACAGACCATGAAGAAATTTTTGAAGAGGTGAAAAAATTTGGTGGCCAGGCAAAAATGACATCTACATCCCACAACTCAGGCTCAGATAGGATTGCAGAAGTAATAAAAAATATAGATTGTGATTATGTTGTTAATGTTCAGGGTGACGAGCCTTTTATTAAACCTTCTGATATCGACCGTATGGTTGAAAATGTTATTAGCAACGGCTGCAAAATTGGCTCATTAGCATGCTCGCGAATTAGCCAGGATGAATTTAATGATCCCAATATCGTAAAAGTGATTCTTGATGCAAATGGGTATGCAATCTATTTTAGCAGACACAGCATTCCATACCTTCGGGATCGTGAAAAAATACAAGAAGATGAAATTCCCGCATTAAAACATATTGGCGCTTATGTTTATACCAGAGAAATGCTACTGGAATTTACCAGTATGGCGCCGTCAGCTCTGGAAAAAATGGAAAAACTGGAACAATTGCGTTTATTAGAAGCAGGCTATAAAATATATATAACAAAAACAGATCATGATTCTCCGGGAATTGACACGCCCGAGGATCTCAAACTAGCAGAAGGGGAGTTATAAGGCCATGAATTCAACCAGAGCAACCAAATATATCTTTATCACAGGGGGGGTGATCTCTGCACTTGGTAAAGGTATCGCAGCAGCATCAATTGGTTACATTTTAAAGTCCCGGGGTTTTCATGTTACAATCCAAAAAATTGACCCCTACCTCAATGTTGACCCAGGCACGATGAGCCCTTATCAGCACGGAGAGGTGTTTGTGCTTGATGATGGCTCAGAAACCGATCTTGATCTAGGACACTATGAACGGTTTCTCGATATTAGCATGACCAAAGACAACAACACAACGACGGGAATGGTCTATCAGCATGTGATCGATCGTGAGCGCGCGGGCGATTATTTGGGCTCAACTGTTCAGGTTGTTCCTCACATTACCAATGAAATTGAAAGACGAATTCTCAAAGCCGGTAAAAATGGCGATTTTGATATTGTAATTAGTGAATTGGGGGGCACTGTCGGTGATATCGAGGGACTGCCTTTTCTGGAAGCTATCCGTCAATTCAATCTTAAACACGGTGAAGATAATTGCCTCAATATTCATCTCACCCTGGTTCCCTACATTCATACAGCCGGTGAGATCAAAACCAAACCTACCCAGCATAGTGTGAAAAAATTGCGGGAAATTGGTATATCGCCTGATATTATTTTGGGGCGGACCAAACGGCATCTTGATAGAAAAACTCGTGAAAAAATATCTCTTTTCTGTAATGTAGACTATGAGTCGGTAATTGAGGCCATAGATGCTGAAACTATCTATGAAATTCCCTTGCTATTTGAAAACCACAAGCTGGGCGATATTATTTCCAGCAAACTTAATCTGCCGATGAAACAATCTCGGTTGACTAAGCTGAAAAAATTTGTTAAAACGATCAAAAACCCAAAACATAATGTAAAAATCGGAATTTGTGGGAAATATACAGAATTACATGACGCTTACAAATCAATTCTCGAGTCCTTTGTTCATGCTGGCGTAGAAAACAATGCCCATGTAGAAATCAAATGGCTATGTGCTGAAGAAATATCCAATGCCAAAGACCCCCGCAAAGTTATGGGTGATATCCATGGATTATTAATTCCCGGTGGATTTGGGGAGCGGGGTATTGAGGGGAAAATTGTCGCCATTCGAGTAGCCCGCGAAAATAATATACCCTTCTTTGGAATCTGTCTGGGGCTGCAGTGTGCTGTCATCGAATTTGCCCGCAATGTCTGTGGTCTGGAAAAGGCCAATAGCACTGAATTTGTAGAGGAGACAGAACAACCTGTTATCGATCTCATGGAAGAACAAAAAAACATTTCCGATATGGGCGGAACTATGCGGCTAGGACATTTTCCTGCCAAAATTAAAAAAGACTCAGAGTCCTTTAATTGTTATAAAAAATTGAATATTAGTGAGCGCCATCGCCACCGCTACGAGGTCAACAATGCTTATCTGGAAACTTTGCAGGAGAATGGTCTGGTGGTTGGCGCTAAAAACACGGAACTTGATCTGGTCGAAATGGTTGAATACCCTGATCACCCCTGGTTTGTTGCCTGTCAGTTTCACCCTGAGTTGAAATCCCGAATTAATCGTGCCCACCCTCTTTTCAAAAATTTTGTTAAAGCATCACTGAATTATAAAAAGAAAACCAAAGATGAAAAAAAATAAACATAACTTTGAAAAATTAATAAAAGACCGTAATCAACTATTTTTCATTCTAGGACCCTGTGTGATTGAATCCCGGGATCACATTCTCTTTATGGCGGAAAATCTGAAGAAATTGTCGGAAGAACTTGATTTTCAGCTGATCTTTAAGTCCTCGTTCGACAAAGCTAATCGCACCTCCATCAAATCCTATCGAGGACCGGGGTTGGAAGAAGGTCTTCGTATTTTGCAAGCTGTCAAAGAAAAGTTTGAGCTCCCATTGCTGACAGATATCCACAAACCTGATCAGGCTGCGGTTGCTGCAGAAGTGATCGATGTCTTGCAAATTCCGGCCTTTTTGTGCCGCCAGACAGACCTGGTTGTAGCAGCCGGAGAAACTGGCAAGTTTGTTAATGTTAAAAAAGGTCAATTTTTAGACCCTGAAGATGTTGAGCATATTGCTAAAAAAATCGAAAGCACAGGCAATCACAATATTATTCTCACAGAAAGAGGCCACAAATTTGGCTATAATAACCTTGTTTCTGATATGCGCTCAATTCCAATTATGCAAAATATTAATGGCCATTATCCTGTTGTTTTCGATGCCACCCATAGTGCTCAGATGCCAGGCGGCTCAAAAACAACTGGTGGCTGCCGGGAATATATTCCTCATCTTTCCCGGGCTGCTGTAGCGGCTGGATGTGATGGTATTTTCATGGAAATTCACGACAATCCAAGTTCAGCAAAAAGTGATCGGGCAACTCAATACCCTTTCTCAAAAGTCAAGCCACTACTAAAACAATTAATAAAAATCAGCCAGATAACCAGGAGTACAAATTGAGCTATAAATTGAACGATCCAATCAAAGAAAAATTGCAAAAAATAAAACTACTTATTCTCGATGTCGATGGTGTTTTTACAGATGGAGCTTTCTATATTAATGGCTCTGGAAAAGAATACAAAAAATTTAGTGCCCGGGATGGATTAGGAATTGGTTTGCTCAAAGCGGCTAATCTGCCAGTTGCCATCATTTCCGGGAAACATTCTGAGGCCACAACCTATAGAATGAATGAATTGCATATAACTGAAGATGTTTATCAGGGGAAATTGAACAAGCGTGATTCCTACGAAGAGATCAGAGATAAATATGGTCTTGATGACAGCGAGATTGCCTATGTTGGCGACGATCTTATTGATATTCCACTTCTTGAGCGAGTTGGGGCTGGCTTTTGCGTTCCCGATGCTCCACCGGAAGTGATGTCCTATTGCTGTTATACTACCACCAACTCTGGAGGAGAAGGCGCAGTTCGGGAAGTCATTGATCTGATTTTAAAGGCTCAGGGTAAATATATTCAGGCTGTGGAAAAAATATTAGATTATAAAGCTGGGGAATAAATGCCAGATTCATATTTAAAAAAGGCCGCTGAAGTACTGGAAATTGAATCGGCTGTGATCAAAGATCTGACCAGTCGAATCGATAGCACCTTTCAGCAGGCTGTGGAAACTATTTACCATATTGATGGCAAAGTGATTGTGACTGGAATGGGAAAATCAGGTCTGGTTGGCCGCAAGCTAGCCGCCACCCTGTCGAGCACTGGAACTCCGAGCTTCTTTCTGCATCCTACTGAAGCTGCCCATGGTGATCTGGGCGGAATCTCAGATGGCGACCTGCTGATAATGATCTCCAAAAGTGGAGAAACTAGCGAGCTGATCGACCTTGTGCCTAGCCTGCGTAAATTGCATATTCCAACAATCGGCATGATCGGCAATACTCAGTCACGGCTTGCAAAAAAATGTGATATCGTTCTCAATATTGAAGTCAAATCCGAAGCCTGTCCCCTGGGGATTGTACCCACAGCCAGTACAATTGCAACCAGTGCCATGGGAGACGCGCTGGCCATTGCATTATTAGACAAAAGAGATTTTGATAAAAAGGATTTTGCCGATCTCCATCCCGGTGGCTCACTGGGACGACGCTTGTTGACTACAGTAGAAGATCTTATGCACACTGACCAGGAAATTCCTCTGGCCAGTATCGATCAACCTATGAAAGAGGTCCTGATTACAATGACAGGGAAAGGGCTTGGTGTAGTTGGTATTCTGGATAATGGTTCGGAGCTGTGCGGTGTGATCACTGATGGTGACCTGCGCCGTGGATTGGAATCGGGAAATGACTTTTTAGGCTCCAGCCCAGAAGAATTAATGACAACGAACCCCAAGTGGATCAAAAAATCCACTCTGGCAATAGATGCTCTTAATATTATGGAAAAACATGCAATTACTTCCCTTTTTGTTTTCAAAGAAACCAATCAGGGAGAACCGATTGGGATAATTCATATCCATGATATTTTGAGCTACGGGATAATGTCATGAAAAAAATAATTTTATTTTTAAGCTTCATCTTGATAGCAGGATGTAGTGACCTGTCCCAGGGGGAGCGCAATACAACTGTTTCTGCCAATATTCCAGATCAGGAAAGCTGGGATGCTGAGATCGTTCTCACCCGGACTGGACAGCGTCAGGCTATTATTAAAACCAGGCATCTAAGAAAATATAATAAGCAGAATATTGTGTTAATGGATCAGGGCGTTACTGCTGATTTCTATGATTCTCTTGGCCATAAAACTTCTCGCCTGACTTCTGAAAAAGCACGAATAATTCAATCAACTAACGACCTATACGCCAGCAATAATGTTGTAGTGGAATCCGATAGTGGAGTTGTTTTATATACTGATAGTTTGCAATGGATCAATGAAACTGGTATGGTTAGCTCTGATGTTCCGGTTAAATTCATAACTCGCCAGCAAGACACTCTTTACGGAAGCAAGTTTCGCTCTAATGCTCAATTGGAAAACTGGACTATCGAAAAGCCGGAAGGAGTCACTTCCCGTGAAATGGAGAAAATGATTAAAGATGAAGAATAAATTGAGAACAACACAGGTAGATAAAACCGATGATAGAATTTTAAGAGGCGCTTCTCTGTATCGCTCTTTTAGCAACAGAGAGGTGGTCAGCGATGTGTCTCTGGAAGTTCACAAGGGCGAGATAGTTGGCTTGCTAGGACCAAATGGAGCCGGAAAAACAACAACCTTTCGCATGATCACTGGAATGTTGCGTCCCACAGATGGCCGGGTCTATCTCGATGATCATGATATTACCAGCAAGCAAATGTACAAACGAGCCCGGCTGGGAATTGGCTACCTATCCCAGGAACCCTCGGTCTTCCGCAAATTGACTGTGGAAGAAAACATTATGCTAGTTCTTCAGAAAATGGATATGAGTAAAAAGGAGCGTAAGCAGAGATTGGAAGAGCTGCTGGATGAATTATCGATCAAACATGTTCGGAAAAGCAAGGCCAATACCCTCTCAGGTGGTGAACGCCGGCGCACAGAAATTACCCGGGCTCTGGTTACAAACCCCGACTTCATTTTACTGGATGAGCCTTTTGTGGGAATTGACCCGATTGCGGTGCAGGATATTCAAAATATTGTCAAAGAATTAAAGGTGCGCAACATTGGAATTTTGATTACTGATCACAATGTGCGCGAGACCTTGGCCATTACTGATCGGGCTTACCTCATGTTTGAGGGGAAAATCCTAAAATCCGGCACATCGCAATTTTTAGCTAACGATAAAGAAGCAAAACAGTTATATTTAGGTGATAATTTTAAATTGGATCATTAATGCAACTAAATCAACAACAGATACAGAAACTCTCACAGGAATTGAAGCTGACACCCCAGCAAATTCTCCAGTCAACTTTGCTCCAGCTGACTACTCAAGCTCTTGAGGAAAGGATTCTGAAAGAACTGGAGGAAAACCCTGTCTTAGAGGAAGAAGACGAGCAACTTGAAGATGAGCTTGAAGATGAGGAGCCTGAAGACTTTAGCTGGGATGAAATATTGCCCCAAAATGACGATTTTAAAACTCGCTCTACATATGACCGCAGCAAACTGGAGGAGGATAATCGCTATGACCAGCCTTCCCGGGTTGGGAAAACGGAACATCTTTTCGATCAACTCAAACTTCTCAATCTGGATGTAGTTGATGAACAAATCGCCAGGGAGATCATCTGGAATATTGATGACAAAGGTTATCTGCAAACACCCCTCGATAATATTGCTCAATCTCTTGGTAAGGATGTCGAGAGGGTTAAAAAAATATTAAAAAAGGTACAATCCTTTAACCCACCGGGAACAGGAGCCAGAAATTTAAGAGAATGTCTCCTGCTTCAGCTGGAACAAAAAGACAATGTGGAAGATGCTCTCACGATTGTCCGTGATCATTTTGATGATTTTGCCAATCGTCGTTTCAAGAAAATTCTGAAAAAATTGAAATGGGATAAAGATCGCTTAAGAGCTGCTGAGGATGAGATTAAAGACCTTGATCCCAAACCGGGACTTTCAGTTACTTATGACAATTCCGGATATATCACTCCCGATCTGATTGTTCGTGAAGTTGATGGCGAATTCATTGTAGAAATCAATGATTCCAGGGTTCCGGAATTGCGCATCAATTCTAGTTATGTCGAAATGGCTTCCAAAAAAAGTAATGTTGACAAGGATACAAAGTCCTATTTAAAAAAGAAAATCAATTCGGCTAACTGGTTCATTCAGGCGATTTATCAGCGAAGGGTGACCATGATCCGGGTTATGAAATCCATTATTGACCGGCAGCGGCAATTCTTTGAAGATAACAATAAACCCCTCAAACCTATGATTCTGAAGGATATTGCTGAAGACGTAGATATGGATATCTCCACTATTAGCAGAGTTACCAATGGGAAATATGTTCAGCTTTATTCCGGTGTCTATGAGTTAAAATATTTTTTTAATGAAGGCATGGAAACACAAGATGGAAAGGAGGTTTCGACTCGGGTAATTAAAAGAAAATTGCAGGAAATAGTAGATAATGAAGATAAATCCAGCCCTTTAAGCGACTCAAAACTGTCAAAAAAAATGAAAGAGGTTGGTTATCCGGTTGCCAGACGGACAATTGCAAAATACAGGAAGCAGCTTAATATTCCTGTTGCCCGTCTCCGCCGTGATATATAATCCTACGTTAAGGAGGAAAAATGAGTAAAAAGAAAATCAAAATTGGAAATGAAGAGTTTGAAGTTTCCACAGGCCGCCCTTTTTTATGGGTGCTTGGAATCGTTGTCGTGATCGTACTGATCACTGCCGGAACGTCATTTTACACTGTTGGTGCTAATGAACGTGGCATTATTCTCCGTTTCGGTAAGTATGTCAAATCCACCCCCCCGGGCCTTCACTGGAAAATACCTTGGGGAGTTGACGAATTATACAAAGTTAAAACTCAGTACCAGTATAAAGAGGAGTTCGGATTTCGTACAGCTCGGGCTGGTGTTGAAACCCGCTATTCCAAGGCCGATTATACAGATGAATCTCTGATCTTGAATGGTGATCTGAATATTACAGATGTGAAATGGATAGTTCAATATACCATTCAAGACCCCTACAGCTTTCTCTTTAAAGTGCGCAATGTTCAGAGCGCATTAAGAGATATATCTGAATCAGCAATGCGTGAGGTTGTTGGTAATTATTCTTTTGACGAAACTCTCCAGCAGGAAAGAAGGCGCATCGCCCATTCAGCCAGAGAAATTATTACCGAATTGGTAGATAAGTATGAATTGGGATTAAATATTGAATTGGTGCAGCTTAAAGATGTGCATCCGCCAGAACCTGTTCGACCATCCTTTAATGATGTCAATGAGGCCAAGCAGGAGCAGGAAACAGTGATTAATCAAGCCAACCAGCTCTACAATAAACGAATATACAGAGCTCAAGGTGAAGCAGAACGAGTCATCCAGGAAGCTGAGGGTTATGCAATTAACAGAACTAATACAGCCGAAGGTGATGTTGCCCATTTTAATGAACTCTATAAACAATATCTTACTGCGCCGGATATTACTAAAAAGCGCCTCTATCTGGAAACCATGGAAAAGGTCTTGAAACGCATTAAAGAGAAAAATATTATTGACCAGGATTTGAAAAGTGTATTGCCTCTTTTGAATCTTTCTGGTAAAGGAGGTCTAAAATGAAGAAACTAACAACCTTAGTAATACTCGTCATAATCCTAGTTTTTATTGGCACAACTGCTTTATTTGTACTTGATGAAACAGAACAGGCCATTGTAACGCAATTTGGTAAACCGATTGGCGACCCCATAATGAAACCGGGCCTCCATTTTAAAATACCCTTTGTTCAAACTGTAACAAAGTTTGAAAAACGTATTCTGGAGTGGGACGGCACGCCTCAGGAAGTTCCAACAGAAGATAACAAGTTTATCCACATTGATACGTATGCCCGTTGGCAAATTGAGGATGCTCTAGAATTTTATAAATCTGTTCATTCTGAAAATCAGGCTCAATCTCGACTTGATGATATCATCGACGGTGCAATCCGAGATGAAATGGCTGTTCACACCTTGCCCAATATCGTTAGAAGTAATCGTAGAGAAATGGAAGTTGTGACTGTAAAAGAAGAGGAAGAAGTTCAGGACATTAAGGAAGCAGCTCAAAAAGATTCTCTCGAAGTTAGAGAAAAAATCGTTATTGATGGTGAACGCGATGAAATCCGTGAGAATATTATACAGCATGTAACCGATGTTCTGGAAGAGACAGACCTGGGTGTCAAATTGATTGACTTTAGGTTTAAACGCATAGATTATAATACCGATGTACAGAAAAAGGTCTTTCAGCGCATGATCGCCCAGCAAAACAAAATAGCAGAAAAATATCGTGCTATTGGACAGGGTGAACGTGAAAGAATCATGGGTAAGATTGAGCAGAAACGTAAAGAAATATTATCAGGAGCTTATCGTAAGGGTCAAAAGATACGTGGTGAAGCTGATGGTGAAGCCACTGAAATTTATGCTGAAGCTTATAATCGTTCAGAAACTTCACGAAATTTTTATGAGTTTCTCAGAACAATGACTGCCTATGAAAATTCAATTGATTCTACATCCACGCTTCTGCTATCAACTGATAATGAACTGCTAAAATATTTTAAATCAAGCAAGTAACAGGTTCTTCAAATGAGTAGTAAAAACAATAAAATTCAGTCCACGACCGTCATTGGAATTAGCAAAGACGGTCAGGTCGCAATTGGTAGCGATGGCCAGGTCACCCAGGGCGAAACCATTATGAAGCATAAAACCAAAAAGGTTCGCAAGATCTATGACGGAAAGGTCATGATCGGTTTTGCCGGAGCCACTGCTGATGCTTTCACTTTATTTGAAAAGTTTGAAGGCAAATTGGAAAAGTACAATGGTGATGTGGCCCGGGCTGCTATTGAACTGGCCAAAACCTGGCGGACTGATAAATATTTGAGAAAGTTGGAAGCTCTGCTGACAGTTATGGATAAAGATACAATGTTAATTATTTCTGGTAATGGCGATGTGATCGAGCCTGACGACAATGTCGTTGCTATTGGGTCGGGTGGCTCTTATGCTACAGCAGCTGCTCGCGCTCTTCTTAAATATTCTGATCTCTCAGCTAGAGAAATTGTGGAAGAATCTCTCAGGATTACTTCGGAAATTTGCATATATACAAATGATAATTTTACAGTGATGGACCTATGAAAAAGGATGAATTAACACCCAAACAGATTGTCAAAGAACTTGATAATTATATAATTGGCCAGGGCGATGCTAAAAAAGCAGTTGCCATTGCCATGCGCAATCGCTGGCGCCGTCAACGCGTCACCGGCGAGATCAAAGACGATATTATGCCCAATAATATTATTTTGATCGGGCCTACTGGCGTGGGAAAAACTGAAATCGCCCGCCGGCTTTCCAATCTGGCTGGCGCACCTTTTGTCAAGGTTGAAGCATCAAAGTTTACCGAGGTTGGCTATGTTGGACGCAGTGTAGAAACTATGATCCGTGATCTGGCCAGTAATGCTATTAACCTTGTTAAATCGGAAAGAATTAAGGAAGTTCAGGAACAGGCTCGGGCCATGGCCGAAGAAAGAATACTCGACCACCTGCTTCCTTCTAGCTCCGATAGTGAAGAATTGGAAAAAAAGGATGAGCATTTTAAAAAGACCCGAGAAAAATTCCGACAAATGCTCAATAATGGCGAGCTCGAAGATAGAGTCATTGAAATTAAAGTTAAGAAGAGCTCCTCACCCACTATGCAGGTTTTTGGTCCTTCTGGAATGGAAGAAATGGGCATGAATATCAAGGAGATTATCGGGAATGCCTTTCCCAGTAAAAAGAAAAAGCGCAAGGTCACTGTCGAAGAAGCCCGTGAAATATTTCAGGAAATTGAAGCTGAAAAAATGATCGACATGGATCGCATTAAGGAACAAGCTATACAGCGAACTGAAGAATCTGGGATAATTTTTCTTGATGAAATTGATAAAATCGCAGCAACAAGTGATTCCAAAGGCAAAAGTGCAGATGTCTCCCGGGAAGGTGTTCAACGGGATATTCTGCCCATTGTTGAAGGAACTAATGTGCAAACAAAATATGGAACTGTGAAGACAGATCATATTTTGTTTATAGCGGCTGGCGCTTTTCATATGAGCAAACCTTCTGATCTGATTCCCGAACTACAGGGCCGTTTCCCTATTCGGCAGGAGCTCAATAGCCTGGGCAAAGAAGAATTTGTCAAAATTTTGCAACTACCCAGAAACGCTCTGCTCAAACAATATCAAGCTCTTATGGAAACAGAGGATGTGAATTTAATTTTTGAGGACGATGCAATCAAGGAAATAGCAGCGCTTGCAGAAAAGGCTAACAATATAATGGAAAATATTGGCGCCCGGCGTTTACATACAGTTTTATCAACTCTGCTGGAAGAAGTATTGTTTGAAATACCAGAAAACAAAGTTGGGAAGGTTACAATTACCAAAAAAGAAGTGGTTGAGAAATTGGCTGACCTAATAGAAGATAAAGATCTGAGTAGGTACGTTTTATAAACCATAAAAACAAAATGGGGAAGAAAATGAAGAGAGATTTTATTCACATCACTGATTTTACGGCTGAGGAAATTTACCAGACATTGAAACTGGCCTCTGAGGTGAAACGCTCGGTCAAAAAAGGGGAAAGATTTCTGCCTCTGCGTTACAAAACAATGGCAATGATCTTTGCTAAACCTTCTACAAGAACACGAGTTTCGTTTGAAACCGGTATGTCACAACTTGGTGGCCACGCCATTTTCCTGGGACCCAATGACATTGGGATTGGTAAAAGAGAAGCCGTCAAAGATATTGCGAGAGTAATATCCCGCTATGACGATCTGATAATGGCCCGTCTATTCGAACATAAACATATGTTGGAACTGGCAAAATATTCTAAAGTGCCAGTAATCAATGGTCTTACGGATTTGAATCACCCCTGCCAGATAATGGCTGATATTATGACAATTCAGGAACATCGGGGCAGCTTAAAAGACATGAAGGTCGCTTTTATTGGCGATGGTAATAATGTTGCTAATTCCTGGATTAATCTGGCAGCTCGTATTCCCATGCATTTTGCCCTGGCCTCACCGGCTGGTTTTGATCCTGATCAGGAAATTCTTGAAAATGCCCGGGAAGAAGGAATTAGTGAAATTGATATTGTAAGAGATCCTGTTGAAGCTGCTAAAGATGCCGATGTTATTTATACCGATGTTTGGGCTAGCATGGGTGAAGAGGATCAGGCTGAAGAAAAGAAGAAAAAATTCAAGGAATATCAGGTAAACGCCAAGCTTCTTCAGCATGCCAAAGATGAATATTATGTAATGCATTGTCTGCCGGCTCACCGGGGCGAAGAAATCACTGACGATGTCCTGGAAAGTCCGCAATCAATTGTTTTTGATGAAGCTGAAAACCGCATGCACGCCCAAAAAGGCATTATTTTGAAGTTGATGGATATTGAATATTAGATTGGATTTGGATGTATGGATGCCTGGATGGGGATGGCTGTTTGGATACCAGAGACAATTCTTTTTTATCCACGAAAATGATTTTGTCATAAAGTCATCTACCAGTCCATTCATCCAACCATCCATACATCCAATCCTCCGCCATATTAAATTTTAAACACCGTTTAAAGATACTTTAAAGAGGCTTTAAAAAATATAATTTGCTACCTAGTTAAAAAACACAATTGGGATATATTAGGGCTTAAACCTATCCACATCAATATTATACTTGTCAATCTTATAGCCAATGATGCGTGCTGTTGAGTCTAGCAGACGGGCAGCCTGAGCTTGGTTTCCACGTGTCGATTTGAGCGCATCCTGAACAATCTCTTTTTCATAGGATGCTACGGCATCATCCAGCGACATTTTGGTTTGGGTATTGCTGCTCTCGGCTGTTTGTAAAGTAGGGGGCAAATGAAAACTGTGGATGACCTGATCTTCGCAAACCAGAACAGCCCGCTCAATGCAGTTTTTCAATTCCCGCACATTTCCCGGCCAATGATAACTCATTAGCATATCAATAGCAGGTGTTGAAATTCGCTTGATTGGTTTTTTATGCTTCTTGGAAAATTCCAGCATAAAATGGTCGGCCAGAAGGGAAATATCGGTTTTTCGCTCCCGTAAAGGCGGCAGATAGATTGGATATACATTCAGACGATAGTAGAGTTCTTCGCGAAACTTACCCTTGTTGATCAACTCTTCCAGATTGGCATTTGTTGCTGCTACAATACGAACATCCACATTAATAGTCTTATTACCGCCAACTCTCTCAAATTGTTTCTCCTGGAGCACACGCAGCAATTTTATCTGAGCCTGAAGCGAAAGATCACCGATCTCATCCAGAAAAATTGTTCCGCCATTGGCAACTTCAAAACGGCCGGGCTTCCGTTTTTCTGCTCCAGTAAAGGCGCCTTTTTCATAGCCAAAAAATTCAGATTCAATTAAATTTTCCGGAATGGCAGCACAATTAACCCGAATAAAAGGTTCTTTTTTTCGGCTGGAATTGTAGTGAATGGCTTCTGCAAAAAGCTCTTTCCCTGTTCCCGACTCACCTCTCAAAAGGACACTGGTATCAGCACGGGCAACACGGGCGATTTTCTCCAAAGCCTCCTGCATTTCGTGACTATTGCCGATTATATTGTGGAAACTGAATTTTTCCTCCAACTTGTGCTTGAGCAATGTATTTTCATCAAGCAATTTCTTGCGTTCAGCAGCAATCACGTCGGCAACGCGAATTGGCTGCAATAAGGCGGAAGCGACCAGAAAAAAGAAATTTAAAGTGGTCTCATAATTGCGATTTTTTTCAAAAGGCAGGCAAGTGCTCAGCGCTCCATAGGTTTTGTAATCCAGAGCAATAGGAACCGAGACAAAGGACAATTCACCATCTTCAGATTTATTCCAGGTCTTGAAGCGGTTTAAAAAAAGAGGCTCTTTGCTAACTTTTGGTACAACTACTGGCTTGCCTGTATTTACTACTCGATTTGTCAGCCCGCCGGAAATCTTTTTTTGGCTTTCGTCCTGCGGTTCTTTTACTCCGACTGAGGCTACCATGCGAATATGGTCATTATTCTCGCCAGTAATAAACACAGCTCCGGAGTGGATATCATAGGAGTCCTGCAAAATTTTGAGCGATGCATTCAGAGAATCCTTCAGCTTTAAACTGCGGCTGACGGCTTTGTTGAGTTCTATGAGAATATCCATTTTTTTGAGTAACAAGCTTGCTGATGGATTATGCTCGTTACTTATATTGGTTTTCATACGATCTCCTACAAAATTGAAGTCTCAAGAATATTAACTACAAAATCGTAGCTATGTTAAGGCCGAATATGATAAAGCTCAAGAACTATCTGGTAATTTTATTGGTATCAATAACTAAAGGTGTTGGCAAAAAAATTATGGGAGAGAGATTGCCAGCTTATCTATAACAGAGAGAAAATATATCCTTGAAGAGCAACAACTTTTATTTATTGGAATAATTAAGTAAGTTTTGTATCTATGAACAGGAAGAATAACAGGAAAGAAATACATGACCAAAAAAATCCCTTTATTTAAACTCAATTATGACAAAAATGAAGAACAGGCTGTCCTGGATACAATTCGGTCCAAGTGGATATCCACTGGCCCAAAATCCAGACAGATGGAGGACTACTTCTCCGATAAAATTGGTAGTAAATATTGCCTGACTTTGACTAATTGCACTTCCGCCCTCCATGTGGCTTTAATAGTTGCTGGTGTTGGAAAAGGCGATGAGGTTCTTGTTCCTTCGCTCTCCTTTGTAGCCACTGCTAATGTGGTAAAATATACGGGAGCAACTCCTGTATTTTGCGATATTACGAGTTATCAGGATTTAACTATCAGCCCGAAAGAAATAGAAAAGAAAATTACCGACAAAACCAAAGCAATTATTCCTATGCATTATGGCGGCTTTGGCGCAAATATGGAAAAAATAAGTGAGATCGCAGAACAAAATAATATCAAGATTGTAGAAGACGCTAGCCATGCCCCTATGGCCACTTACCGAGAAAAACATCTGGGAACTATCGGCGACATAGGCTGCTTTAGTTTTTATTCCAATAAAAATATTAGTGTTGGTGAAGGTGGAATGCTGGTTACTGATGACCAGGAACTTTACGAGCGGGCCAAACTTCTCCGCTCTCACGGCATGACCTCCCTGGCTTACAATCGCAAAGATGGCAACAATACCTATGACGTGATTGAACTGGGATATAATTACCGAATGGATGATATTCGAGCGTCGCTGGGATTAGTCCAGATGAAAAAATTGTCAGCCAGTATCCAGAAACTGCAGGAAATTCGCTCCTATTACGTCAAAAAATTGCTGCCTATCGACGGAATAGTAATCCCATTTGAAAATTATAAGAGTCTTTCCACAAACTACATATTCCCGATTGTTCTGGAAAATTCAAATGCTGAAAAACGCGATCAGGTGCGGGCCTTCCTCAAGGAGAATGGGATTCAGACTTCGGTCCATTATCCAGCTATCCATGAATTTTCCATTTATAATCAAAACCAAGTCCAGCTTCCTAAAACTGAATATGTAGCCCGCAATGAGATCACTTTGCCTCTGTTTACTACGCTGAAAAAAGCGGAAATAGATTATATAGCCGAAATTTTACAGGAAGCTTTATGACAATAGACGTTTTAACTAGCGCGAATTCTGAGCAGTGGTGGAATTTTTTCCACCGCCTTCCTGAAAATTGCCAGCATATCCATTTTACACCCGATTATCATAAAGTCCTGGAAGCCAATGGCGATGGTCAGGCCCGGCTTTTCGTGAATGTTCAGGGCGACAGTCTGTTTTTCTATCCCTTTATGCTGCGAAAAATTAATCAAATTGGCGACCGCCAAATCGACTTGGATTACCAGGATATAACATCTGTATTTGGTTATACAGGCCCTTTGATTGTGAATAGTTCGGATAAATTTTTTGCTGCAAGTCAGAACGCTCTCCTTGAATATCTTGATAGTCAGAATGTGATTTCCGAAATGATTCGCTATAATCCCATTATCAAGAATCATAAAAATTACACGGCTCCTGGCTTGAAAAATGAGGCGGTCAAAGAGTATGTTTATATTGATTTGCCAAATGATCCCGAAGATCTTTCCAAAGTTTACAGTTCACGATTGCAAACTTATCTGAACAAGGCTGACAGAATGGAATTCGATGTAAAATTTTCTAGATCAAAAAAGGATGTGGATGAGTTTTTTGAACTTTATTATCAACATATGCAGGATATCGATGTTGATAACTACTATCTGTTCAATGATGCTTATTTTGATCGGCTTTATAAATTAATAAAAAACCATGGCTATCTAATTTTCTCGAGGAAAAATGGTCAAATTCTGGCTGGCTTAATATTTTTGGAATACAAACACACTTCCTATTACCACCATGGCGCTCGCAATACCGATGTTGATAACTCCGGACTTGTTAACAAATATCTTTTCCACAGGGCTTTTGTGCGTCAAATTGATAAAGGATTGAAAAATTGTTTGCTGGGAGGAGGTGCCAGTGATTCGCCAGAAGATAGCTTGCTAAAGTTCAAAAAATTTTTTACCAATCGCAGTTCTGATTTTGTAGTTGGCAAAAGAGTAGTTGATCGCCAGAAATATGATCGAATAATATCTCTTTGACAATAAGAGTGTCAGGGTGCAAGCGATAAATATAAAAATTTTGTTGACAGATACCGGTTTTGTTAACAATTTGTTGATAACTTTGGTTAAATAATCAAAGCGAGGTGTAAATATGTTTTATATAGCTGAAATTGGATTAAATCATAATGGTGATCTGGGCCTGGCTCGAAAAATGGTGGAAGCTGCTTTTCAAGCTGGTGCTGATGCTGTCAAATTCCAATCAATTCAAGCTGACAAATTGGTATCGCCTCAAACCTTTGATACTCCAATTGATGGATTCGGATACAAAGATGTTAATAATCTTGGCGATTTCTGGAATAAAGTTAGCATAGATAAAGAATTTCACTTCAATATTAAAAATCACTGCGATCAAGTCGGTCTAGAATTCATGTCCACTCCCTTTGATTTTAATAATGTTGATTTGCTGGAAAAGTTGGGCGTCAGGCGCTTCAAAATTGCTTCCGGCGATATTACAAATTGGCCTCTGATTGATTATATCGTAAATAAAAATAAACCAATTTTGCTGTCAACAGGTGGAGCAACTCTGAAGGAGGTTAAGGAGACAGTTGAATTTATCAAAGATAGAAAAAGTGATATTGACCTCACTCTGTTGCATTGTGTTTCTTTGTACCCCACTCCCCCAGATCTGGCTAATTTACAGGCTCTTGATGAATTGAAAGCTATTCATAATGGTAAGGTCGGTTTTTCTGACCATACAAAAGGCTTTCATATTCCTCTGGCTGCTATTGCCCGGGGAGCAGAAGTTATTGAAAAGCATTTCACAATAGACCAAAATCTTCCCGGCCCTGACCAAAAAATGTCCGCCACTCCTGAAATTTTCTCAAAAATTGTCAAATACGGTAATCAGGTTCGGGAATCTATCAAACTGCAAGGGAAAAAATTATCCCAACAGGAAAAAGGTGAACTCGACGATATGCGCCGTAGCATTGTGGCCGCAAAAAGCCTCGCAGCCGGTACAATTATTAGCAAAGAGCATCTTGATTATAAACGGCCGGGTTCTGGAATTAGTCCCAGCCAATTTCGAAAAGTACTCGGCAAAAAATTAACCCAGGATCTGCACAAAGACGACCAAATCAAATGGAGCCATCTCGATGATAAATAATAAAAGCGTGCTGGCCTTTATTCCGGCTCGAAGTGGGTCAAAATCGATTCCCAATAAAAACCTAAATAAAATTGCCGGTCAAGAAATGCTTGGTTATACTATTCAGTCTGCTCAGGAAAGCCAGGTCTGTGACCGAATCATTGTTTCAACTGACGATGATGAGATCAGCGCTGTTGCCAGAAAGTACGGCGCCGAGGTGCCTTTTCACCGGCCAAACAACCTGGCCTCTGATTCTGCCCATATGATCGATGTTATCAAACATGGCATGAATTGGATAGAGAAAAACGATCAAAAATATGATATTTTTCTCTATTTGCAGCCCACAAATCCGCTCAGAAAAGGGCATCATATTCAGGAGGCTTTTCAGATCTTTTTTGATAATGGTGCTAATTCTGTGGCTTCGGTCAATAAAACCAGGCACATTCCGGGGCGTACAAGCCCTTTGCCTGAAGACGGAAGAATGAATAATTTTGTGGACAAAGCCACAATGCAGCAAAACCGTCAGGAATTGGAGCAATATTACGAACTTAATGGCGCCATTGAATTGATCCGCTGGGATGTGATGAAGGCGGAATGGAACTGGTATGGTGAGAAATCCTATGCCTATATTATTCCTGATCCCTATGGCCTTGATATTGATACGCCTCTCGATATGCACTTTGCT
>DATGCI010000328.1:0-13179 GCA_035312185.1 bacterium | reverse complement strand
CACAAATAGTGATAATAGAAAAAAGAACTAATTAGATAGTAACATATTATCAATTTATACTGATAAATATAGACTTTTTTTAAGATAAATTAATTCTAGAATTTCAACCTAATTTTTTTGTGGAGTCCATCCTCAATGGCTTGGCATAATTCTAAAATTATTGACTCCGTTTTCATTAATCCTGAAGCTGTTATTCTTCATTTCATTATCTGGTGCCTATTCAGGACCTTTTAGGACTTAAATTTGTCTTTTATCAAATTTTTTTGCCTATAATGGGGTTATATGTTTTTAGAAAATATAAAAAAACGAACCAAAGCCTTTGAGAGGCGCTATATTTTTCTATTTGTGTTCAAATTTTGATAAGAGGAAAGTATTTAAACAAAGTTCTGATTGTTGCCTGAAATTCTATCTGCTCAGTTACTCATTTCTGATATAGGTGGATGGAATGAATTTAGCCAGATAAGTTCCTTTTTCGTGATAAAACTCAATGCCATCATTATAGGCCTCGTTTGCATCGATTTCTAAAATAATGGGGGAGGAAGCATGTCGAGAACCTACTTGCCGAGCATCTTTTTTATTTAAACTTAAATGGACAAACTGTCGGTTCATAGATTTTAAACCCTTTTGCAGAATATTTTGAGCGGCCGTGGGAGATGTTCCATGATACAAGTTATTCGGAGGTCGAACAGGCTTGAACTCCGGTTGAACACTTATTGAATGGCCATAACGAGCCCGAATTTTCTCGCCTTTAATTTTATAGCGATTTTTGGGATCATTGCTAACAACTTTATTTAATAGTGAACGATCAAATCCGGGATATTTCTTTTTTACCGTAGAAATTAATTCATCAATTTTGATATAGCCGTACAGATCGGGTTCCAGATTGAATTTATCCGGATGATGACGGAGAATATAGGCCATAAATTTGCTTATCTTTTTTCTATTATAAGACATTTAGAAACTTATTTCCAGAGCTGCTTCCAGATCATTTACTGTGCCTTGTCCAGTTGTTGTGTTTCGATTATAATCAATAACTAATTTATTATCTAGAAATCTATAAGCCAGGCCACCAATCATAATAGTTGAGTTGAAATCCTTATCTTGAAAGGAAGTAAAATCATCATACCGACCAATTAGTGAAAAATTGGTACCTGGAATTTTAAATTCTCCAAAGAAAGAAAAACCATTATTGTCGTGGGAATTATTATTCAGATCAATATAATTATCTTCATAATCGCCTTTGCCCGTATAATATTCTCCAGTTAAAACAATATGAGGACTTTCGTAAGAGGCCATAAAAATATTCATGTTGAAATCAGATGTATTGGCAGGTAGATTGGCTTTTCCAAAGGCCCAGGCATAGGTGAGCTGCAGACCAGGAATATTATCATAAAAAGGGCGTAAAGAAAGCCTTCCTTCAACAGTTTTATTATTGTTAAGTTCGACTGAATGATAACCACCACCATTAAAAACACCGATGGCAAAACTGCCATATTTCCCGGGAAAATTACTGCTTACCCTTTTTTGATAATCTTTATTGATTTGGCCTCCGATTAAACCTGCGTAGGTCAATCCAAAGTCAGCAGAATTGATGATTCCATGTCTTTCAGCGAACATCTTTCCTTGAACCCGATATTTGTTAATGTTACTTTCAAAACTCAGCCAGGGTCTGTGCACAAGGCCAAATTCAAAATAACTATTTTGCAAAGCGGCCAGCCGTTCTAATTCGGCTTTGATGTAGAGGTATTTCAGACGGATTTCTACATTTCCAGCATCGCTCCCTTCCTGATCGAGAGTCACGTCCTGGGTGTAGCGAGTGGAGAATATCTCGTTTAATGTAGTCTTAATAGTGAAATAGCCCCGTTTTAAACCATATTGATTTAAATTTTTACTGTCATTATAACTGTATGCCAGAAACCAGTTACCGGAAATTTCTGTGTTTTGCTCGAGCCTATCTATAGTTTGTGCATCTATTCGCCCTCTGATTTGAAAACTGAATATTATTACAAAAAACAATACGATTTTGCCAAATTTCATATTTTTTATCTCCTGATAATTATCAAATCCTCTATTCTAAAGACTATTGATTCAAACTGAAGATCAACAAGTCGTTGATTTTACAGAAAATTTATATTTTATTCAACAAATGTTTAAGTATTCATTTAGAAAAAATAATTCAGAAAAAATATCAATTCAAGATAATATTTTATATTACAGGGAAATCTTTTTATATTAAATCAGATTTTAATAAGGTTATGAGCATGCAGCAAAGCAATCAAAATTGTAGATAATTATAGAGAGGAAAGGGTATGAAACTACGATCAATAATATTCATTGGCATAATTTTTTTGGTTATGAGTGGCTGCGATAGTATTTTGACAAATGATTCCAATGATAATCCTATAAATTATAAATGGGAAATAGATTCCATCTCTCACAACTTTGATAATTATCTAAGTCTTGAAGCTGTTGAGATGCTTTATTATGATCAGGATGATATTTATATTCTTTGTGAATCTATGTACCCCCATGGTCTCTATTTTCATTATAATGGTGAAGAGTGGAAACAGCATTCTGTTAGAGCGACCAAACAAATTAATTCACTCTGTAAATTCGATGATAAAATTTACTGTGCAGCCGGTCTAGATGAACATCAAGGACGTGTTCTTTCTTTTAATAGGTGGGAATGGGAATGGACGTCGCAGCTCACAACTAATAATGAATTCCTTGATATTTGGTCAGACGGTACTGATAATATTTGGGTCGGCGGTTTAGGGGGATATCTTTATCATTATGATGGTCAGGATTGGAAAGAACATAACTTACCTGCTCCTATCTGGATCAGAGAGTTTTCCGGGCCATCTATGGATAAACTATATGCCCTTGGTTATTATTTGCATTCCCACTCAACAAGAGTAGGTGATGCTTATTTATTAAAATGGACTGGTGAGAAATGGAGCATTGTGGATCAATTTGCAATGGATAATTTTTCAAGAACAGAGTATCCTTTCGGATATGTTGATCTTTATGTTACCGATGACTATATTTACACCTGCGGTTCTGGACTTTTTAGAAAAATGCATGATGAACAAGAATGGACGCAACTTGATGATCATAATTACAACAATATTTTTGCTTCTTCATCAAATAATATCTATGCAGTCGGAAACTATGGACTTGTTAATTATTGGAATGGGAAAAAGTGGCAAGAATTGGGTATTCCATACGAAGAAAGAATTTATTATGAAAATGGTTTCACAGATGGTGAGCAAGTTTATATTTTGGGATATGGTGATGATAAAGCTTATCTGATCCATGGGCACTAAAATTATTTTTAGAAAAAAAATCAAAATTATTGAAAAAATAATATAGTGGGGAAACAGGTGACGCTTCCACAACAATTATCTTTTTGATATATCTTTTATCTTAATTATATTTTCCGGTATGAAAAGTAGAAGACAAATATTAATTATTCTAATTCCTATTCTAATCTTTTCCATTTTTAATGGTTTCTTGCCCTCTCACTCCCATTTTGACCATTGTCATGACCATACTCATAATACTGAAAGCAAAAATAATAGATGCCAAAATAATGACTTTTGTCTAAGTTGTTTAATTCAGGCAAAAAATATTAATCTTCGGCAAAATATAGATGAGCACGATTTTCAAATATCTGCTTTTTTCACATTATTTAATACAAATAATTTTATCGACAATTCCGTAACAGATCATATATTATATAATCATCAGGTTCATTACAAACACGAATTCTTAAATACTGCTTTTTCCAGGCGAGCTCCACCTAACATAATTTTATAATTCATTCTTAAAAAATTTAATTTCTCAAATTCCGTTTAAAAACGGATAATGAATTACTGAATTTAATTTAATGATAAGGCAAAACTATGATTGAAAAATGTTTGAAATATATTATGGTCTCAGCAATAATTTTATTAAATACACCTTTAACCTTTGGACAACATAATCATAATAATGATTGTGAATCCCATTTCCATGATTCGTTAAATACAGAGCACAAATCAGAAATTTCCAATAACAGGGGAATGGAAAAGATTGATGAAGAACATTACCAGGAAGAAAATGATGAACTCCATCATCACGAGAACACAAGTGAAACCGATAGTATTCACAATTCTCATAATCATCAATCAGCCCAGAATAATTCTGGACTTCATGAAAGAATTAGAACGGAAAGAATAATTCCAAAAAAATACACCAAAACAATTAATACCACAGGAGTGATCGAACTGGCCAGGGGGAATGAGAATGTACTTATAGCAAATAGTAGCGGAAAAGTGGAGTTTCATCGCAAAACAATGACAACCGGCAGTGCATTCAAAAAAGGCGAACTTCTGTTCACAATTTCCGGTTCAGACCTAATCAACAATAATCTCACTGTGAAATTTACGCAGGTAAAAAATGATTTTGAGGTCAGTAAAGAAAATTATTTCAGAGCTAAAAAACTTGCTCGTAATAAAATAATTTCTGACAAAGAATTACAGAAAAGAAGAGCAAAATATTATTCTGATAGTACCCGCTATCAAATTCTAAAAAATAATTACGATAAAAATAGTCTTGGAATTAAATCATCGATTGATGGTAAACTATATAAATTATTTGTAAAAAATGGTGAATATGTACAGGAAGGCCAAAAATTGGCAATAATTCATAATAAAAATCAGCAGATATTAAAAATTGACCTGCCAAAAAAATATTATTCAAAAATCGAGGATATTGGAAATATAAAATTTATGCAAGAATATTCAGATAGAATCTATAACCTGAAAAGGTCGAATAGACAAAAAGTTGGGGCTGAGAATCGATTATCACAGGGAAATCCTTATATCACTTTAAGTTATCTTTTGCCTCATAACCATGAATTAATTCCTGGCAGCTTTACAGATGTTTGGATCGGTATCGGATATGATGAAAATTCTGTAGTCATTCCCAAATCTGCTATAATCGAGCAACAAGGATTGTACTATGTGTATCTGAAGGAAGGCGAGGAAGATTTCCATAAAACTCCAATTAAAATTGATAGTTTTAATTCAAATGAAGCCAAAGTCCTCTCCGGGCTTCATTTTGGTGATCAGGTAGTGGTTAAGGGCGCTCTGGAATTGAAAATAAGTCAATCCAACAGTGGCGCTTCAAGTCATAATCATAATCATTAAAAGGGGGAGGAAAAATGTTAAATAAAATAATCAGATTTTCGCTGGAGAATCGCCTATTTATTGTTGTTGCTATGCTGGTTTTGATCGGCGCCGGTGTATATACTGCAAATCAAATGGATGTGGATGTATTTCCAGATCTTACGGCTCCAACAGTTACTGTAATGACAGAATCACATGGCATGGCTGCTGAAGATGTCGAGCGATTAATAACATTTCCAATCGAAACTACTGTGAATGGTGCAGCAAATGTAAGAAGGGTCAGATCAGCAACTTATGCAGGCGTTTCTATTGTCTGGGTAGATTTTGAATGGGGAATGGATATTTACAAAGCTCGTCAGATAGTGAGTGAAAAATTGTCTGCCGTGACCAATAAATTACCGGCCAATGCAAAAGAACCGTACATGACGCCCCAATCGTCTATAATGGGTGAAGTAATGCTGATAGCAGTCAGTAGTGATTCCATGACAACTATGGACCTTCGAACTTTAACTGATTGGCAGATCAAACAGCGGCTGCTGGCTGTCAATGGAGTAGCTCAGGTAATTGTCATGGGCGGAGATATAAAACAGTATCGAGCTCTTCTAAACCCTGATAAAATGCGATATTATGGCATTAGCCTAAAAGAAGTTCATAATGCCTGTAAAACTTTTAATAGTAATTCACCAGGCGGCATTATAAATGAATTTAATCAGGAATATTTAGTAAGGGGATTAGCCCGAACAAATAATATTAAAAAACTAAGTGAGGCGGTTATAAAAACTGTTGATAATAAACCAGTTTTATTACAAGATATTGCATCCGTAAAAATAGGTAAGCAGGAACCAAAAATCGGTGAAGCCTTTTTAAATGGAGAAAAGGCAATAATTATCACAATTTTGAAGCAGCCCAATACAAACACTCTAAGGCTAACGAATAAAATTGATCAATCGCTTACTGATTTGGCCAAAAACCTGCCGGAACATATAAAAATTAATACTCAGGTTTTTCGTCAGTCCGATTTTATTAACACTGCTATTGATAATGTTAAAAATGCTTTATTGGAAGGTGGTCTTTTTGTGACCATCATCCTATTTCTTTTCTTAATGAATTACAGAACAACAGTCATTTCATTACTGGCCATACCACTTTCCCTTCTCGTCTCTGTAATTGTATTGAAATTATTAGGAATGACGATCAACTCAATGGTTTTGGGAGGAATGGCAATAGCGATCGGTGTGCTGGTAGATGACGCTATAATTGATGTAGAAAATTCCTATAAACGGCTTAAACAAAATCATGCTCTTTCTCCCGATAAAAGGAAAGAAAAAATTCAGGTCAATTATGAAGCATCAGTGGAAATTCGATCTTCTATTATGCACGCTACCCTGATAATTGCTGTTGCTTTTATGCCTCTATTTTTTCTGTCAGGCATGGAAGGCCGCATGCTTCGCCCTCTTGGAATAACTTTTATTGTATCTCTCTTATCATCTTTATTTGTTGCTCTGTCTGTTACTCCGGCTATGTGCAGTCTGCTTCTTTCGCCAGACAAACAATTAGAAAAAACCAAACAAGGGGGAAACAGATTCGTCCAGGGATTGAATCGCCTATATAGCACTTCCTTAAAATATGTTTTGCAACATAAAATTGTTGTGATTTCTTTAGTAGGAATTTTATTCATAGCCTCTATCATTACATTTTTTACTTTGGGCAGAAGTTTTTTACCGGCTTTTAATGAAGGGACTCTAACAATAAATACAATTACTCAACCAGGCTTATCACTTAAAGCAAGTTCCCAGCTCAATGAACAGTTAGAGGAAAAATTGATAGAAATGGATGAAATAAATTATGTTTCCCGACGTTCTGGGCGAGCAGAACACAGCGCCCACATGCATGGTGGTTCATACTCTTCTGAGATTGATGTTCCTTATCAGTTAGGTGATCGGTCAAAAGCAGAATTTATGCAGGAATTGCGTTCTAAAGTAAGCGATATCCCCGGCCTGAATGTAAATGTCGGACAACCTCTTTCTCATAGAATAGATCATATGCTGTCAGGGACAAGCGCTAATATAGCTCTTAAAATATTTGGAGAAGATCTCAACAGAATGTACTCTATTGCCCGGTCTATAGAAAAAGAAATTAGTTCTATCAAGGGAATTGTTGATCTTAGAATTGCTCCTCAGGTTGAAGTACCCCAATTACAGATCACTCCCAAACGTAAAATGCTAGCCAAATATGGAATCACTATTAGTCAGTTTAATGAATTCATTCATGCTGCTCTTGCAGGCGAAAAAGTAGCTCAGGTTTTTGAAGGAAACCGAAATTTTGATTTTATAATTCGATATAATAAAAAATATCGCAATACAATGGAACGAATAAAAAATAGCCCTATTGATTCGCCTATTTATGGTAAAATTCCGCTTAATTATATTGCAAATATAAGCTCTAAAGCAGGGCCCAATGTCATCAACCGGGAAAATGTGCAGCGGAAATTGGTGGTATCTGCAAATGTAGCGGATCGAGATTTGCATGGAGTTGTTAATGATATTAAGAATAGAATCAAGCAGAGAGTTGAGATTCCAGAAAATTACTGGATAGAATATGGTGGACAGTTTGAAAGTGAAGCCCGCTCTTCAAAGATCATTTTGATTACATCTCTGTTTGCCATATTGATAATATTTATGATGCTATTTCATGAATTTAAGTCAGCGAAAATAGCCGGTATTATTATGTTGAATCTACCTCTTGCTATGATCGGTGGAATTTTCGCTATTAGGTTTACCAGCGGTATTTTGAGTATTCCTGGTTTAATTGGATTTATAACTCTGTTTGGAATTGCATCTCGCAACGGCATCTTATTACTTTCAAGATTTCAGGTCCTTGAAAATAAAGGACTTTGCATACAAGATACAATTCTAAAGGGGGCCAGTGAAAGGCTTAATCCAATTCTCATGACTGCACTTACTGCTGTATTTGCCCTTATTCCGCTTGCTTTAAGGGGAAGTCAGCCGGGAAATGAAATCCAGAGTCCTATGGCGATTGTCATTTTAGGAGGGCTGATTTCATCCACATTCCTCAATATTTATGTTTTACCAGCAATTTATAATCTGCTATGTAATTCAAAAAGGAGCCCAGATAAATGAAAAAAATATATCTATTAATTTTAATTTTTATACTAAATGTAATTGCTTTTTCACAAGATAATTTTGATGAGTATTTACACCAGATCTTAAAAAATAATCCTGAGTTACAATCAATTCAGCACAGGAACAAGGCAGTGATATATAATTCGAAAAATAAATTGCTCCCCTTTGATCCTGAGCTAGAATATAAGGTCAAAGAAAATAATAATTATGAAGTCGGAATAACTCAAAAATTGAAATTTCCTCCTTATTATTTTCTTCAGTATAAGGTTCATAAACTGACCCGAAGGCAGCAAAGTTTAATTCAAGATATCTATGTAATTAAGATCCTTGAAAATGCCATGCTTAATATTAATGATCTAATTTACCTGCAGAACAAGATAGATAAACAGGCAGAAAGACTAAATAGAGCCCGAAGATTAAATAGGTTTTTTAAAGATAAACTTGAGCAAGGTGAAATATCTCAATTCCCACTTAATAAGTCAAAATTACATCTGCTGGAACATAGGTCAAGATTGAGTGGGTTAAATGAGAGTAAAAAGGAGGTATTGCAGAATCTGAAAAAGCTCAATGGCGGGAAAAATCTGAAAACTAAAATTGGGATTTATCAACCTATGGATAGTTTATCAGATTTTAAGAAATATAAGGAAAAATATTTTAGCAGGTCTCCTGAAATTAAATTAGCCCGAATTAATTCCGATTTGAGCACCAGAAATCTTAAAATTGCTAAACTGAATTGGTTACCAGATATTAGTTTCGGTATCCATTCCGATAATATGAAAAATTCCAATGTGCATTTTGGAATTTCTCTACCGATCTGGAAAAATAGAAATAGAGTGAAAAAGGCACAGGCTGAACTTAATTATAAAAAATATAGTAAAATTAATATTTTCACAGAAAAAGCAGCCCAAATAAAGACCTTATATTCACAATTTAAGAATAAAAAAGAGCTCTATTTTGATTACAAAACCACATTGAAAAGTGACAAGACTCAACTTTTGTTGGAGGAAAGTGTTAAATCGGGAGAAATTTCAGCGATCAATTATTTTCAAGAGATCGAAAAATTGTATAAATATCAAGATAGACTACTTGAATTACGCCATGCTATAGCAAATATACAGACGAAATTGAAAAATTATAAATTATTAGAGGTGAAATAATTATCTAATCTAAAACTATAATGAATATTCGCAATTTTTACTTGTAATTTTATCAAATCTTGAATATTATTCTACTCGTTATTTGCATTATAGAAAATCAAAATCGGGGAAAATAAATGTATCCATTTAAGCAAGTTGAGAAAAAATGGCAAAAGAAGTGGGAAGAAGAAAAAACTTTCAAAGCTGAAGATTGTATTGATCAGCCCAAATATTACGTTCTTGATATGTTTCCATATCCTTCTGGTTCAGGCCTCCACGTTGGCCATCCTGAAGGTTATATTGCCACAGACATAGTAGCCCGGCATAAGAGGAAAGAAGGCTATAATGTGCTTCATCCTATGGGCTGGGATGCATTTGGTTTGCCTGCTGAAAATTATGCTCTGAAAACAGGCACTCATCCGCGCGTTACCACAAAAAATAATATTGCGACATTTAAGAGACAGATAAAATCCTTTGGTTTTTCTTATGATTGGGATCGGGAAATCAATACAACTGACCCCCAATACTATAAATGGACGCAGTGGATATTTCAACAATTATACAAAGAGGGCCTCGCTTATCAGGCTGAAGTTCCCGTTAACTGGTGCCCTGAATTAAAAACTGTGCTGGCTAATGAAGAAGTTATCGATGGTAAATCCGAACGCGGCGGTCACCCTGTTATTCAAAAACCGATGCGCCAGTGGGTATTAAAAATCACTGATTATGCTGAACGTCTGCTTGAAGACCTTGATATCATTGATTTTCCTGATAGTATCAAAGAGATGCAAAAGAATTGGATTGGTAAGTCAGAAGGTGCTGATGTTTATTTTCAAATTGCTGGTACTGATGAGACTCTAAAGGTTTTTACAACCCGGCCGGATACACTATTTGGTGCAACTTACATGGTTGTCGCTCCCGAACATCCTCTTTTAGAAGAACATGTTTCTGAGAAATATATCCAGGAAGTCCAGGAATACAAAGAAAAGGCCATGCGCAAAAGCGACCTGGATCGTACAGAATTATCCAAAGAAAAAACAGGTGTTTTCACCGGAATCCACGCTATCAATCCTGTCAATGGTGAGAAGATTCCAGTCTGGACTTCTGACTATGTGCTCATGAGTTATGGAACTGGTGCAATTATGGCTGTTCCCGGGCATGACCAGCGTGATTGGGAATTTGCTCGAAAATTTGATCTGCCGATTGTGGAAGTTATCTCAGGTGGAAATATTGAAGAAGAAGCCTACGAAGGTGACGGGAAATTGGTTAATTCTCAAATATTAAATGGCCTTAATGTTGATGATGCTCAGGATAAAATTATTGAATGGCTGGAAGACAAAGATCTGGGTGAGAAAAAAACTCGTTATAAACTTCGTGACTGGGTTTTTTCACGTCAACGTTATTGGGGCGAGCCTTTTCCTTTGAAAATTCATAAAGAAAGCGGCGAAGTTGAATTGCTGGAAGAAGATGAACTGCCCCTGCTTTTACCCAAAATTGATGAATATGAATTAAGTGGCACTGGTGAATCCCCCTTAGCCAATATTGATAATTGGGTGGAATTCACTGATCCTGAAACAGGCGAAAAATATGGTTACGATACTAACACAATGCCGCAATGGGCAGGTTCTTGCTGGTATTATCTGCGCTATCTGGATCCCCATAATGACGAAAAGGCCTGGGATTCTGACAAAGAAAAATACTGGATGCCCGTTGATCTGTATATTGGTGGTGCTGAACATGCTGTGCTCCATTTGCTTTACGCTCGTTTTTGGCACAAAGTGCTATATGATCTGGATTATGTCAGTACGCCGGAACCTTTTCAAAAATTGATCAACCAGGGTATGATTCTGGGCGAAGATGGTGAAAAAATGAGCAAATCCCGGGGTAATGTGATCAATCCTGACGATGTTGTTGGAGAGTATGGCGCTGATACTTTTCGCCTTTATGAAATGTTTATGGGCCCTCTTGATCGTGATAAGCCCTGGAATACTGACAGTATAAAAGGTATTTCTCGCTTCCTGAATCGTGTCTGGGATATGTTGATTGATGAAAATGGTGAACTTCAAGAAAATGTTAAAGATGTAGAACCAGACGATGAATTATTAACAGCAACTCACAAGGCTATCAAAAAGGTTAGCGAAGACCTGCAGGACCTGCGATTTAATACTGCAATTTCTGAACTAATGGTTCTTAGTAAAGAAATGGGAAAACAGGACGTCATACCGGTTTCTGTTGTCAAAAAATTCATCAACCTGCTCAATCCTCTGGCACCGCATATTACTGAAGAAATTGCCGATGTTCTGGGAATGGATCAGGAATTAGCCTATGCCGAATGGCCAGATTGGGATAAGGAATTAGTTCAAGAAGAAACAATAGAAATGGCTGTTCAGGTTAATGGTAAAGTTCGAGGACAATTCTCCATTCAAAAAGATGCTGATAAAGAAGATTGTATTCAAAAAGCACTCGATATTGAAAATGTTCAACGGTATGTGGATGAAGGCAACTTAGTTAAAAAAATTGTCGTCCCTAATAAACTCGTAAGCCTTGTAGTCAAATAAAATCTATGTAAAAGATAAATTATCATAAGAGGGTAATTCTGTTCAGCAGGATTTACCCTCTTTTCTTTATAAGTAAGAGAGGATGAATGATTTCCAATAAAAAAGTACTGGTCTTATATTCTGGCGGTTTGGACTCTCGTCTGACAATTAAACTTCTAAAAGAGAATGATAACCATGTTGAGGCCATTTTTTTTGATCTACCTTTTAATTCTGATAAAGCAGTCAAAGATGGTTTTCTGGAAGCTGAAGATGTCAAATTACATACTATTGATTGTTATAGCGAGCCCTGGCTACGCGGTTATTTGAATGTGATTAAAAATGCTGAATATGGTTATGGGAAAGGCTATAATCCCTGTAAAGATTGTAAAATATTTATGAAATCTGTTGCTCAGGAATTGGCTCGTGATAAGGGCTTTGATTATCTGGCCACTGGTGAAGTCACCGGCCAGCGCCCAATGTCACAGACCCGTAAGGCTGAAGAATTGATCGATAGGAAAATTGATATGGAGATCATTAAACCGCTGGAAGAACTCGGCATCCGCGGTCGTTCTCGTGAAAAACAATTTGAACTGGCTGAAAAATTCGAAGTTGATAACTATCCTTCACCAGCAGGTGGTTGTCTGCTATGCGATAAACAGCTAAAATTAAAATATAAAACTTTGATTGAAAATGATCTGATCAATGCCGATACTGTTTATTTATTGAATGTTGGCCGGCATTTTTTTATTTCAGAAAATCAGGAATGGTATGTGGTGGCCCGTGATGAAGCTGAATGTGGAATTATAGAAAAATATGAGAATGTAATCCTATCAGGAAAAGGAAAACCGGCTGTCTATTATTCTGCAAATAGACTCAATGATCAGGTTAAAAAACGAGCTTTAGAACTCCAAAAAGCCTATCGCAAACACGAGGATCAGGCTCTATATAATAAATATCAGAAATGGAAAATATGAGTCTTTTAACTATAGTTCTAATTGCTATTAGTCTGGCTATTGATGCCTTTGCTGTTTCAATTGCCATTGGTTCTGTGATCAGGATTCTGAAGATCAAGCACGCCACAAAAGTAGGAATTTTCTTTGGACTATTCCAGGGTATAATGCCCATTATTGGATGGGGAGCTGGTAATAGTTTTATTCAATATATTGACAAAGCCGGGCCAATTGTGGCTTTTGGT
>DATGCI010000327.1:0-4606 GCA_035312185.1 bacterium | reverse complement strand
CTAGGCTATAAAAATATCGGACTGGCTGATGAATTTCCTGATAATCAAGGGCTTGCTTTAATTCCCTACAATCGGGAGAGTCGCCGTTTTTATGGGCTGCAAAGAATGAGAGTTGACCATATCTTACATCCCTATCAATTTGACTATTATCAAAGTGGAATTGCTGTTGGCGACTATCCCCTCGATCATCACCATGACCGCAATCCGGAAGAAGTTGAAGAAGAATACCCACCTATCCCCTCTTATAATGTCCCTTATGGTTGTCTGGTTTCTCAAGATGTTGGAAATTTGCTTCTAGGAGAAAAAAATATATCAGTAAGCCATATGGTCAATGGAACTACTCGCTTACAGCCGGTTGTTATGCAATTGGGACAGGCAGCAGGTGCAGCAGCCTATCTTTCAATTCAGAAAAGTACTCTGCCTGGAAAAATTGATATTCGCCAACTCCAGCAAATCCTCCTTGATAATGGTTCTTATTTGATGCCCTTTATTGATGTTGACAAAAAAGATTCCGCTTTTGAAGCAGTTCAAAAAGCCGGAGTCACCGGACTTTTTCAAGGAGAAGGCGTTCCATATAAGTGGGCTAATAAGACCTACTTTCATCCTGATAAAGAATTTAGTAGACAGGATCTCAAAGTCCTTGCAAAGGTGCTCGGCATTAATGAAAAAGTATCTCTTAATTTTGATGACAAAGAATCCATAAAACTAGAAAAGATATTTGACTTAATTTCTACTCAGTATCAGATTGATATTTCGAAGATAAGTAAAGTAAATAAAGAGCAGCCAATCACTAGAAAAAATCTGGCATTACTGTTAGATAAAAATCTGCAGCTATTTGATAAATTCAAAATATTTCTCAATGAGGAGAAATAAGGATGAAAAAATTTGTATTATTAAGTGTATTAATTTTTTCAGTTTTTCAATTATGTTCCAATTCCAAAACAAAAAATACGGGTTTAAGAGGAGTCTGGTTGACTAATGTTGACAGCAAAGTTTTAGATAGCCGAGAAAATATTGCCGAAGCTATGCAATTCCTGGCTGAACATAATTTTAATATTGTTTTTCCTGTAGTCTGGAATAATGGTCGGACCCTTTACCCCAGTCAGGTTATGGAGGAGACGTTCGGAGTTAAAATCAGTTCCCGTTTTGCCGGTCGCGATCCGTTAAAAGAACTAATTATAGAAGCCCACAAGAATGGCCTGGCCGTTATTCCCTGGTTTGAATATGGTTTCAGTAGCTCTCATAACAAAGACGGCGGATTGATAATTGAAAAGAAACCTGATTGGGCAGCCCGGGATCGCCAGGGCAATTTGCTCAAGAAAAATGGTTTTGAATGGATGAATGCTTATCACCCTGAAGTTCAAGAATTTATTCTTAATCTACTTACAGAAGTAGCAAATAATTACAATGTTGATGGAATCCAGGGAGACGATAGATTGCCTGCTCAGCCTGTGGAAGGTGGCTATTCAGATTATACAAAAAAATTATATGCAGAAGAGCATAATGGACAAAGGCCGACCCAAGATTTCCGCAATCAGGAATGGAAACAATGGCGAGCTGATAAACTTTCCGATTTTGCTGAGCGGGTTTATAAAAAAATCAAAGCTATTGACTCTAAATTAATTGTGAGTTGGGCTCCTAGTATTTATCCCTGGTCTAAAGATGAGTATCTGCAGGATTGGCCGGAGTGGTACCGAAGGGGTGCTGGTGATATTTTTCATCCACAGGTTTATCGCCGCAAGCTGGAAGATTATAAGCAGGCTTTCCAGACGCTTTCATCAGAAAATTTAAAAATCGAAAACAGTTCCAAAATTATTTATCCAGGAATTTTAATGAACCTGGGAGACTGGGTTATGGATGTTGATTATTTACTCAAAGCAGTTAAGCACAATCGAAATAACAATATTAATGGTGAAGTCTATTTTTTCTATGAAGGACTTAGAAAAAACAATGATCAGCTTGCTGACACATTATTTAAAACAGTGTATTCAAAACCTGTTCAATTGCCGTTTAAACCTGTTTACAAATCCAAATAATCGGAGTTTTGCCCCAGAATTCTGACGATTTTACAAAAAATTGAAAAATAAATTGCATTTTTTACATTAAAAAGATAAGTTAATAAGATAACCTAACTAACCAATAGGAGTTAGTCTTGATCTCCAGATTAAAAAAGCACAAATTAATTTTTCTGGCTTTCATACTTTTTATTATTCCTGTCCTTATTTATAGTGGCTCAACCGGTAAAATTGCCGGAACAGTTATTGATGGCACAACCGGCGCTCCCTTGGTAGGCGTTAATGTTGTTGTCCAAGGAACATCTATGGGAGCTGCTACAGATGAAAATGGTTATTTTGTCATCCTCAATATTCGACCTGGAGAATATACACTGACTGCCAGCTATATTGGTTATCAAACAGTTAATGTTGCTGAAATTCTGGTTAACACTGACCGGACAACTCAGATTGATATAGAAATGAAACCTGCTGCTCTGGATATTAAGGAAGAAATAACTGTTACTGCCAAGCGCCCGATTGTAGAAAAGGATAAGACCTCTTCATCAATCCATATGCAATCTCAAGAAATTAATGATCAACCCATAAGTGGTGTTCGTGACCTTCTTGAATTAACTCCTGGTGTGAATCGAAATGCCGATGGAACAATCAGTATTCGAGGTGGTGGTGGCTATGATATCAATTATTCAATCAATGGTATCAAAGCTATGAATACAAATACTTCGGTAACTGCTTTTGGCGGTTCAGGTATGTCAAAATCAGAAAACAGCTGGAAATATGAGATTAATCCCCTGGCTGTTTCCCAAATGGAAGTGGTTTCTGGCGGTTTTAATGCTGAATATGGAAATGCTCAATCTGGTGTTGTAAAGGTTGTCACCAAAGAAGGTGGTTCGGAATTTCATGGCGGATTTCGTTATGAATATCGTCCTCCTGGAAAGTATCATTATGGGGATTACCTCTACTCCCAGGATCAGCCAGAATGGGAGCGCTGGGGAAATCCAGAAAATATTGACAAATGGCTGGAAAGTCCTTCTTTTAAAACCGACAGTGCAGCAATCAACAATTACAATTTATGGGTCATGAACCACACGCCTGGCGATGAACAGATAACCCAATTCCGCATTGATTCAACTACCGGCGAGGTAAAGTCCTATGCAACTGATAATCGTTCTAATATTATGGGAGTTTATGATTATCGGGAAAAACCGGCGCAACGTTATTTATTCAGTCTGGGCGGTCCTTTGGGTAATTTTGGTGACAAGATGTCCTTTTTTGTATCAGGAGAATATAAAGAACAGCCCACGCGTTTACCTACTGTTGAGCAAACCCAAAAATTAAGCAATTATACTTTAGTATTGGCTTACAATCCTTCCTCAAAACATAAATTTAAATTTACCAATATGTATCGCTATTATGAAGGTGGTATGGGCTCAGGAGCTGAAGATATTCGCTGGGCTGGATTAAATGGATGGACAGGTGCCCGAAAAAAGTACACTTTAATATATGATGCCTTAAGGGAAGAGACAATTACTTCCCAAAATTTGGATTATCGTTATGTAATCAGTTCTCAGTCGTTTTTCAAAGTTTCCCTGATTCATCAATTTGAAGAACTGTTTTCTCTTCAGAGGCCTGTTCCTGGAATTGCCAAAGATGCCCAACTTGTTGCCCAGGGCAAACGGGATACTCGTTTACTGGAAAATCGAGGCGATTGGTTTATGAAATACAGAGATTATTATACCTGGTCAAGCTTGTATAATCAGGCTTCATTAACAGATTATTGGGAAGGCAATGTAATATATTCCAATCAGATTAATGATCGTCATCAGATTAAGCTGGGTATGGAAGGGTCGATCAAAGATCAGGATTTTAATGCTTCATCTTCTTTAACTGTTTCATCATTTATCTGGAGAACTGGTTTTGCATCCAATTACAAGGCAAAAACAAAATATCTGGCTGCTTTTGCTCAGGATAAAATCGAATTTGGCGGAATGATAGCCAATTTGGGATTACGAATGGATGCCTACAATTTTGGTGGTGAGGTTCCTGACTACGAGCATGATGTATTTTATCCTGCAGAAAATGAAGGTTTTGAAGGAGGAATTGGAATTCCGGCCTGGGAAGATTCCAAAACCTATTGGACACTTTCTCCTCGAGTTGGGATATCCTTCCCTATTTCTGACAAAGCGGCTTTTCGTGTTCAGTATGGTCATTTTCGATCCATGCCTATCATTGCCCGTGCTCTTGACAATCAGACCAATCATGGCTGGGGAATTGTTGGAAATCCCAATCTGGAGCCCAAATTAAGTATCAATTATGAAGTCGGATTGCAGTACAATTTATGGAATACTCACCAACTTGATGTGGTCACTTATTACAATGATATGAAAAATCAGACTAACACGATTTACAAAGAATCAACGGCGGGTTCTATTAAATACTCTGGAGATTATAAAGGCACTTATAGAACCTATACAAATAACAGTTATGGAAGCAGTCAGGGCGTGGAAATTTCTTTTGCCAATAAGCGAGTCAATCACTGGCGCTATCGAATTGGTTATTCTCTTTCGCAGGTTAAATACGGTTATACAGGACTT
>DATGCI010000326.1:0-8320 GCA_035312185.1 bacterium | reverse complement strand
CAATGAAGCCGGGCAGGGAAGTGCACCAGTTGCTTTTGCAGCTTCTAAGACAAAAGAACCAGCTCGAGCCGGTACTGTGGCCATGATTGGTCCCTTTATTGATACAATTTCAGTTTGTACAATAACTGGATTAGTTGTTATCATAACTGGAGTCTGGCAAGATAAACAACCATCAAAAATTGTTGTCAATGCCCAAAACGATATCGCTGTCATTGAGCAAGAGACTAAAATTGCCCAAAATGCTCAGATTGATGAAAATGATATTCTAAGAAATACAAGTTTCCAGGTCAAAAATGGAAAGACTGAGAGTGTAAAATTTGTCAAAAATCATAGCACCGTTGACAATGCTATTTTGCTTGTTGAAGAAAAACCTTATACAGGAACTGTTCATATCAATTCTGAAAAATTGATGTATATAAAAAACAGTGATAAGCAACTTTATTTAAAAGGTGCGATGATGAAAAATGGCTCGCCTTTGACATCCTGGGCTTTCCAGAAAGGTTTAAGATTGTTGGGCGATTGGGGCGGTCTAATTATCACTTTTGGTGTACTCCTTTTTGGTCTTTCCACCTCAATTTCCTGGTCTTATTATGGAAATCGAGGAGCTTATTTTTTATTTGGAAATCAAGGAGCTGAAATATATAAATTTGTTTTCATAGTATTCAATTTTATCGGTGCTATAATTTCACTGGAAGCTGTGTGGGCTTTTGGTGATTTTGCTCTTGGTATGATGGCCATACCAAATTTAATTGCTTTAATTTACTTATCAGGAACTATTAAAAGAGAAGCGCAAAAATATACCAGCAAGAGACACCTGACATACCAGGAAAAGCTGGAACTCAAAAAACAAAAGGAGTAACATTTGACAAACAATAATGATCTAATTCATCTTTATCATAGTGCTATTGATATTAGTAAAGCTGCTGGTGATTTCATCAAGCGCAATGCTTCTAAAAGTCTGAAGATCGATTACAAAGGTCGAGCCAATATGGTCACCCAGATCGATAAACAATCTGAGCAACTCATTCGTGAATCCATTTCAGAGAAATATCCAGAGCATCAGATTTTAGGAGAAGAATCTGCTGACAAAGCCACCGATTCCCGGGTCAAATGGATTGTCGATCCTGTTGACGGAACAACCAATTTTATTCACAACCATCATATGGTTGCTGTCTCTATTGGTATTGCTATTGATGAGGAAATGTTGATCGGCGTTGTCAATTGCCCCTTTCTCAATGAAATTTTTACTGCTATGAAGGATCAGGGAGCTTATTTAAATGGACGGAAAATCCATGTTTCTAATGTTGACAAGATGGAAAACGGTCTGTTTGGTACTGGCTTTCCTTACGAACTGAATGACCATTTTTACAAAAATATGGAAATTTTCAAGAAAATATATGAAAGTTCTCAGGGTGTTCGGCGTGGCGGGTCAGCTGCCATTGATCTATGTTATACAGCCTGTGGCAGATTTGATGGATTCTGGGAATTCGAACTTAATCCCTGGGATATTGCTGCCGGATCCCTTTTAATTCAGGAAGCAGGTGGTCAAATCTGCAATTTTTCCGGACAGGATTTCGACCTTTATGATGGTCAAGTTTTAGCAACCAATAATAAACTTCAAAAGCCCATGCTGGAAATGATCAATGAAATTTTATAAATAGGTGCCAAATGCTCGATTTTTTGATTGATCTTGATACAAAGTTATTCATTTTTTTAAATGGTTTACATGCTGATTTCCTTGATGAAATTATGTGGGTGATCAGCGCCAAGGAAACCTGGTATCCCTTTTATCTGGTTTTGATTGGACTCCTGATCTATATTTACCGAAAAAAATCAATCTGGATCATACTTGGTTTGGCTATTTTGATAACATTAGCCGACCAGACTTCAGTAAAAGTATTCAAAGATGGATTTCAGCGTTTGCGCCCTAGCCATAATGAGGCTCTTTCTGAGATAATTCATATTTTGCATGGCAAGCGGGGTGGTAAATTCGGCTTCGTCAGTTCTCATGCAGCCAATACCTTTGCCGGAGCAACTTTTATTGCCAAATTGGTTGATATTCGCAGTCTGCGCTGGTTCATGTATAGCTGGGCTGCTGTTGTTTCCTATAGCCGAATTTATTTGGGCGTGCACTACCCAGCTGATATTATTGGTGGGGCATTATTGGGAATCTTTTTAGGCTTGATAATTGTCTTTATTCTCAAGAAATGGGCTATAAAAGATGATCAATTTGAACTTGGTATACCAATTAGCAAATAGGTCGAAAAAACAATTTATATAAAAATGGAATTGTTTGAATACTGAAGGCATGGAAATATTCCCCTTCTTTATTTAATTTAAACCCAGATTATTCCTGAAAAATAAACATCGATAGATAAATATTCTAAATTGTCGAAAAAGATTCTAAACAGGTTTTGTGAATATCATTTTTATAGATATAAATAAATCAATAATAATTTTTCTCAAAAATCTGCTATGAGGGGTTTCTTTTTTAATAAAAATGATATATATTAACGGATTTCTAAATTGTTAATAAAGTGGAATTCACATATGCAGAAAAGAGACTGGAGTGAAATATTAGAACAAATTGACCGGCATGAAAAAATCCTGGTCACAACTCACATTCATCCTGATGGCGATGGTTTGGGTTCGGAGAAGGCTATTTACAAACTTTTAAAGAAACTGGGGAAAAAGGTCAAAATCATGAATCCTGATCCGCTTCCCTATGAATACAATTTTTTAAATAATGACAACATTTACAACCACTATTCAGAGAGCGGATATCCTGGGATTATAGATGAATATGAACTAATAATCGTTCTTGATATTGGCTCAATAATTCGTCTGGGAGAAGTTGGCAAACAAATGCGGGAAACTTCCCGTCCTATTGTTTGTATTGACCACCATCCCATTCGTCATGATTCTTTTGATTACGAAATGGTTGATCCTCATGTTTCATCTACAGCCATACTTTTATATGACCTATATCAAGACCATTATTCTGATTACTTCAACCTTGAAATAGCTGAAGCCCTTTATACTGGAATACTGACCGATACTGGTTCTTTTCGTTTCAAAAATACTGATACTGAAACTATGGAAATCGCTACAGAATTAGTTAGAATGGGCGTGATTCCAGGAGAAATATATAACAGAATTTATGAAAATAGGCTGCCGGAGCAGACAAAACTGCTGGGAATGGTGCTACAAAATATAAATTATGAGTTGGATGGGAAAATAGCCTGGTTCAAAATTGATAAGGAATTGTTAAACGAGGCCGGAGCAAAAGCTGAAAATATTGAAGGATTCACTGATTTTGTTAGAGGAATACGCGGAGTGGAAGTTGCTGTCAAATTTCTGGAGAATTCCGATCAGCATACTAGAATCAATTTCCGCTCTAAAGGTAAAATCGTGATCAATAAATTGGCTAAACAATTTAATGGTGGTGGCCATCCCTACGCGGCTGGTGCTGAAATATTTGAAGATATGGAGACAGCCATCGAGACTCTGCTTCCGGAGCTCAAAAAATGCGTTCAGGAGCAGCTGGATAATTAAGATTATTTAAAATGATTCTTCATTATTATATAAAATCTAATTTTTTAGGAACTAGATCCCTTTTGAAATATATAAAATACATAGGGAGAGATAATATTAAATATTTGGAGAACTTATGACAGTCAAGCCTGATAATTGGATAGCAAAAATGGCTCGCGAGAAAAAAATGATCGAGCCCTTTTCAGAAGAACAATCCAGTAAAGAAACAATTTCCTATGGTGTTTCTGCCTATGGATATGATATAAGATTATCGGATGAATTTAAAATATTTAAAGGAAATGGTAATCAGCCCATTGATCCTAAAAAAATGAATGATGAATTTTTTGAGGATTTCAAAGGCAAAGAATGCATCATTCCTGCCAACAGTTTTGTTCTGGCAAAAAGTCTGGAATATTTTAGGATTCCCAAAAAAGTGATCACCATTGCTGATGGTAAGTCAACATATGCTCGCTGTGGAATTGTTGCTAATGTAACGCCCTTTGAACCGGAATGGGAAGGTTATGCTACTCTTTCCATCTCTAATACAGCGCCTCAACCCGCCAAACTCTATGCTGGAGAAGGTATTTGCCAGCTGCTCTTTTTTGAAAGTGATGAGGAGTGTGGAATAAGTTATGCTGACAAAAATGGCCGCTATCAAGCCCAAAAGGGAATTACTCATGCCCGCTAAAAAATTTGAAATAAATGAGGCCCAAGAAATGGGATTCTGCGCCGGTGTTAAACAGGCGATTAAGAAGGCTGAAGATAGCTGCCAAAAATATGGTCAAGTTCAAATGCTTGGTGATATTGTCCACAATGAGAATGTTGTCCAGGATTTGAATAATAAAGGGGTTATAGTCGTTGCTAGTCTGGAAGATGCAGATACCAGTATCCCCCTTCTATTTCGGGCTCATGGCACTCCTGCTGGGATTTGGCAAAAAGCGCAGAGAATGGGTTTCGAAATCATAGATGCTACCTGTCCCCTGGTCAAAGATATTCATGACAAAGCCCGGCTTCTGGAAAACGAAGATCGTCAGGTTTTCATTATTGGTGATCATGGCCATGATGAAGTCGAAGGTATTGCCAGTCAAATTGAAAATCCAGTCGTAATTTCAGAAAGCGATGATATACCCAATAAAAAAATTGCAAAAGCAGGGGTTGTTGTTCAGTCCACACAGGATATTAGTGATGTTCAGAAAATTATTGATCACTTAATCACAATCGTAGATGATTTACGAATTTTCAATACTATTTGCGCACCTACTCGCAATAGACAGCAGGCCGTAAAACAATTATCCCAAAAAAATGATCTTGTAATAATCATTGGCTCCTTTACCAGTGCCAATACTACAAGACTGGCGCAAGTCGCCCGAACAATTAATCCAAACACAAAACAGGTGGAAGGTGCTGACGATTTGAAACCAAATTGGTTTAAAAATATCAAAAGTGTGGGTATTTCCGCAGGTGCTTCCACACCGGATAATATTATCAATGAAGTAAAAAGAAAAATTACTTCATTTTGATTAAGATTTTTATAACTTATGTTCTAAACGAGGAGTATTTATGAGTAAGAAAGAAAAAAATTCCTTTGAAGTAAAAGTTGGTTTGGCCGAGATGCTCAAAGGTGGTGTGATCATGGATGTGACCACTCCTGAACAGGCCAAAATTGCTGAGGATGCAGGAGCCGCTGCCGTGATGGCTCTGGAGCGCATTCCTGCAGAAATTCGTGAACATGGTGGAATTGCAAGAATGTCCAGCCCCAAAATGATAAAAGAAATTCAAGAAGCTGTTGATATTCCGGTCATGGCAAAATGTCGAATCGGTCATATCGCTGAAGCCCAGATTCTTGAAGCTCTAGAAGTTGATTTTATAGATGAAAGCGAAGTCTTAACACCTGCTGACGAAGAAAATCATGTCTGGAAATACGATTTTAAAATCCCTTTTGTGTGTGGATGCCGCAATCTTGGTGAAGCTCTCAGGAGAATTGGCGAAGGCGCTGCCATGATTCGAACAAAGGGGGAAGCAGGAACTGGTAATATTGTTGAAGCAGTCCGCCATATGCGAACTGTTCAGCGTCAAATGAAGACCCTTACCCAGCTTGATAGCCATGAACTGATGGCTGAAGCCAAAAAAATGGGGGCTCCTTTTCATCTTGTGCAAAAAGTCGCCGAAACTGGAAAAATGCCTGTTCCTAATTTTGCCGCCGGCGGAATTGCTACTCCGGCTGACGCATCTCTGATGATGCAACTGGGAGCAGAATCAGTATTTGTTGGCTCGGGAATTTTCGCTTCTGATGATCCTGAACCACGGGCTAAAGCCATTGTAAATGCTGTTACCTATTATGACAATCCTGAAAAACTTGCGGAAGTTTCTGAAGAACTGGCCGAAGCTATGAAGGGTCAGGAACTAAGCGACATTCCCGAAGAAGAGAGAATGGCAAATCGCGGCTGGTAATAGTCAATTAAATTCAGGTTTAGCTGATGAGCAAAGTTGCAGGTGTACTTGGACTACAGGGAGCCTATAACAAACATAAATCAATGCTGGAAAGACTGGGAGTTGAAAGCCGAATTGTACGTTACCCAGAAGAACTCCAGGAACTAGATGGACTTGTAATTCCTGGTGGAGAATCTTCCACAATGTCCAAATTAACTGATGAGATGAACCTTCGGAAACCTTTACTCAATTTTGAGAAACCGATCCTGGCAACCTGCGCTGGAGTTATCCTCCTTTCTGAAAATGAGCCGACCGAAAAAGTCAAACCTATGGGAAAATTACCATTGACTTGCGAACGTAATGCCTATGGACGCCAGATTGAATCCTTTACTACTGATATTGATCTCAATAATGATAATGCACAATTTCAGGCTATCTTTATCCGTGCTCCTAAAATTGCCCACTTAAAATCTGAAGAATTTGAAATTCTGGCAGAATTTGATGAAGCCCCTATTCTGGTGCAATACAGAAATATCCTGGCTGCTACTTTTCATCCAGAATTAACTGAAGATACCAGGATACATGAAAAATTCATTCAGCTTCTGTAAAATTTTATTTAGTGCCAGAATTTAATATAAATAATATTTCTAATAATCTTTTCGCCCAAATACTGGAGTAATTTATGGAAGAAGAGCAAGAATATAATCTTTTAAAAACAATAGATTCACCAGTCGATCTTAGACAATTACCCCAATCAAAATTACCGCAACTTAGTGATGAATTGCGTAATTATATAATCGATACTGTCAAAGAGACAGGCGGTCATCTGGCTCCCAGTCTGGGAGTGGTAGAATTAACAGTTGCTCTCCATTACATTTACAATACACCTGAAGATAAACTTATCTGGGATGTCGGCCATCAGGCCTATGGCCACAAAGTATTAACAGGCCGTAGAAAAGCGTTGAAGACCAATCGCCAATTCAAAGGTCTAAGCGGTTTTTGCAAACGCTCAGAAAGTGAATACGATGCTTTTGGGGCCGGGCACGCCAGTACATCAATTTCAGCTGCTGTAGGGTTTGCTGCTGCGAGGGAATTATCAGATCAGGATTACAAAATTGTTTCTGTAATTGGTGATGGTTCTTTCACGGGCGGATTAGCCTATGAGGGACTCAATAACGTTTGTAATTTCAAGGATAAACCCTTTCTTGTCATTCTTAATGATAATGACATGTCCATTTCTCCCAATGTAGGGGCTATGTCAAACTATTTTAACAAGATTATTCACAGCCCTAAATATCAATACTATAAAAATAGAATATGGGATATTCTGGGATATTTGCCCCGGGGAACCAATACTTTTCGCAGATTAGGTCGAAAAATGCTGCGTCCCTTAAAAAAACTGTTGGCCCCAACAGTAGTATTTGAAGAATTTGGCTTGCGGTACTTTGGACCTGTTGACGGGCACAATGTGAACGAATTAATATCCACATTTAAAAATATTAAGGAACTCCCCTATCCTGTTCTTCTGCATGTCAAAACAACCAAAGGAAAAGGCCTTTCAAAAGCTGAAAAGGATCCCACAAGTTATCATGGAATCAGCCCGGTCAAATCAAAAAAAGAAGAAAAAACTGAGGAACCTCCTAAAAAGCCCCGTTACTGTGAAATATTTGGTGATATTGCTATAGAAATCGCTGAATCCAATCCTAAGACGTCTTTCATTACTGCGGCTATGGAAGAAGGAACAGGTCTGGCAAAATACGCTAAAAAATTTCCTGATCGGCTTTACGATGTAGGAATTGCCGAAGGTCATGCAGTAACTTTTTCAGGTGGATTAGCAGCTGAAGGATATCGTCCGATAGTTTGCATTTATTCAACTTTTTTACAACGTGCCTACGATCATATCATTCATGACATTGCACTCCAGGATTTTCCTGTAATTTTCACTCTTGACCGAGCGGGACTTGTTGGTGCTGACGGCCCTACTCATCATGGTGTTTTTGATCTGAGTTATCTCAATACAATTCCCAAAATGGTTATTGCAGCTCCGAGTAGTGGAAATGAATTACGGAACTTGCTTTTTACTGCCCTAGATCAGACTGATAATCTATTTGCCATCCGTTATCCCAAGGATTCTTACGTAGAATTTGATCAGAATGTAAATGCCGAAATTCTTGATATTGGCTCCTGGGAAATGGTAAAAGACGGTAAAGAAATTGCCATTCTTGGAGTTGGTAATATGGTCCAGGTAGCTCTCGAAGCCATGGATAAACTGGATCCAAAAGTTTATGATCCAACTATTGTTAATGCTCGCTTTATTAAGCCCCTTGATGAAGATATGCTAACTGAGATTGCAAAG
>DATGCI010000325.1:0-7761 GCA_035312185.1 bacterium | reverse complement strand
CCATTCTAATTCCGGCCATAGATCTAATACTTCTTTATTCATAATACTCCTTTTTTTTGTTGGCCACAGAGACACAGAGAACTCAGAAAAAGAATAGATAAATAAGACTCTGTGCTTCTCTAGGCCTCAGTGGCTAATTTTCAAATAATAAATCTCTTAATACCATCTTTAAGCAATTTTGAATTAAAATTAATCAATAGACCAACCTTATAATCACCTAATTTCATATAACTAAGAATTTGTGCTTCAAAAATAGGGTCGAAACGTTCTACACTTTTTAGTTCTAGTACAATAGAATCTTCAACAAGTAGATCAATTCTGAAATCTCCAATTTTTTTATTTTTATAAGTAACTGGTAAACTTTTCTGACGTTGATACTTGAGACCAATTTCATCAAATTCAATACATAAAGCTGATTCGTAAATAGACTCCAGCAGGCCTGGCCCTAATTCTTTATGCACATTAATACAACCACCGATAATATTTTCTGTTATCTTATTTTGTTCCATGGCTTTTTCTGCCACAGAGACACAGAGAATTCAGAGAAAGAATAGATAATAAGACTCAGTGCTCCTCTGCGCCTCAGTGGCTATTTCTTAAAGTTTTGCGATGATGGCGTCAGCCATTTCTTCCGTTGAGGCCGCACCTTTCTCAACTACATCGGGTTGTCCTTTCATTTTCATCATGTCGTAGGTGCGAACTTTGCCTTCTGCAATAACTTCGGCAATTGCTTTTCGAATTTTGCTAGCTAATTCATTTTCATCTATGAAATCCAGCATCATACAGGCGGAAGAAATCATAGCAATTGGATTGGTAATAGAAACAGGATAATCAGCATATTTAGGAGCAGAACCGTGGGTAGGTTCAAAAACACCAACACCAGTATCCTTGTTGAACTGAGCTGAGCAAGCAAAACCAAGTCCACCGATCAATCCAGCAAAACCATCGGAAACAATATCACCAAACATATTACCGGCGACAATTACACCATAATTTTCCGGATTTTTAGTCAACCACATCATCTGTGCATCAATGTTTGTGTTCCAGAGTTCAATATCGGAAAAATCCTCGGCCTGAATTTCCTGAGCCATCTTATACATCATTCCCGAAGTTTCGCGAATTACATTGGGTTTTTCGCAAACTGTGACTGATTTGTAACCATATTTTTCAGCATGTTCAAAAGCTGCCCGCAAAATGCGCTCTGTAGCTGCTTTGGTAAAAATTCTGGTCGATACAGAAAGTTCATCCTTGGGCACATTACTGAAATTTTGCTGAAATTTTTGATGAGTATTAAGCGCATCATAGACCTGCTTGGGAGGATCACTCCACTCGACACCTCCGTAAAGTCCCTCTGTATTTTGACGAAAAATAACAACATCTACCTCTGGTTCATCAATCTCATTATTTGATCCGCGGCGGATAAAATTGAGTGGATTACCTTTGTAAGATTTACAAGGTCGCATACAAATATCAAGTCCAAAATGTTGACGAAGGCCAACAATAGGACTGGAGTAAACAAGACCCTTACCCTGCAACTCGGGTTTCAGCTCAGCCGCTGCAGCATCTTTTGGTTTAGAAGTAATGGCACCAAAGAGAGCTACTTTATGTTTTTCAATAATATCAATAGTTCGCTGGGGGAGAGGATTACCCTCTTCGCACCAATATTTCCAGCCAATATCAGCATGGACGTATTCGGCATCAAAACCAGCGGCATCCAGCACACGAATAGCTTGCTCTAATACTTTTCCTCCTATACCATCACCAGGCATTTTTACAATAGTTCTTTTTGACATGAAACCTCCCTTAATTATTTTATAAATGAGTAAACCGGATCGATCTCAATCCTGAGTTCATGATCCGGAAATTCTTTATGCAATCTTTTTCTTAGTTCTGAGCAGCGTTCAATATCTTCACAATTTTTAATACCGGGATTTTGAGGCACAATATCGAAAATTATCAAAGAGTGTCCTTCTTGATTTGTCATACGAAGATCATGGAAATTTTTTATATCTGGACTACCAGACAAGACTTCTTTGACAATAGCGTTGGCCTGTTTGACATCCTCGCTATCAATGTCGATGGGATCAACATGGACTGTGGCATAGGCATCCAATTTTTCTCTGAGCACGGCTTTGACTTTATCACCTACATCATGAATTTTCATAATCCCCAAATTTTGATCAACCTCTACATGCAAACTGATAAAATGTTTGTCCCCATAGCTATGGACAACAATCTCGTGAGTATTGAGGACTTCATCTACGTCCATGCTGATTTCCTGGATTTTTTTGACAAATTCTGGACTAGGAGAAGTGCCTAAAAGAGAATCTGCTGACTCGCGAGCAATCGAAAAACCGGCCCATATCAGCAATACTCCTACACCAATTCCACCTACACCGTCCAGAAATGGATAGCCCAAACTTGAGCCAATTATCGCAGCTAAAACAAGAATAGAGCTGATTGTATCGGTATAATGGTGTAAAGCTTCAGCTCGTAGCGCTGATGAATTTATCTTTTTTCCTATATAATTGGCAAAAGCTCCTAGCCATGTTTTCATTAATACAGTAAGAATAACAAATAAAATTACACCAATTGTCACTTTTTGTACTTCAGGATTCGAAATTCTATCAACTGAAGATGTAATGAATTCAAATCCGGCAATACCCAGAATAATGGCAATCACTAAGGAGGTTATATATTCAGCTCGTTGATGCCCGAAAGGATGATGCCGGTCAGCTGGTTTATCAGATATCTTATAACCAATTATAACTACAATAGATGTTGCAACATCAGACAGCGAGTGAATAGAATCAGCTATCAAAGCAATTGAATTGATCAATAATCCAATAATTAGTTTAAAAATAAATAGAAGTACATTGCAAACAATACTTACCCAGCCTTCAAGGCGTCCGTATCTAGCCCTAGTTTTAGATTTTTTGGTTTCTGATTTGAGTAAATTTTTTGGAATCACCCAATCAAATAAAAATTTATTCATTTGATTCCCAGTTTTTTTCTGGTATAAGGGATTAATCCCCCGGCATCAAAAATTCCTACAACTTCTTCAGGTAAAGGCGGAAAATCGTATTCAGCTTCACTTGTATAAATTTTTCCAGCATCTGTATCGATTTTTAATTGATCGCCCTTTTCAACGGCCTCGACAGCCTCTTTAGAAACTAGAGCGGGAAGACCAAAATTGATGCAATTCCTGAAAAAGATTCTTGAGAATGATTTAGCGATTATTGCACCGACTCCGGCATATACAAGACAGGATGCAGCCTGTTCACGGGAACTGCCACAACCAAAATTTGTCCCACCAACAATTATATCGCCTTCTTCGACATTATCAGAAAAATTTTCATCTAGATCCTCTAAAGCAACTTTTGCCATTTCTTCAGGATCTGATAAGGTGTAAGTATATTTTCCCGGAAAAATAACATCAGTATTAATATCATCGCCATATTTCCAGATTTTTCCCTGTATAATCATTTCTCCTCCAGTTTTTTATTTTTTATTTCAAATTGATTATTTCAAATTTGCAATCTAAAATTTGCAATTTGCAATTTTCAATCTACCTACAATATTCAATCATCTTTTAAAGAGCCTTTTTATTTCAAATTGGTTATTTCAAAGTTCATATTTCAAATTGGTTATTTCAAATTTGCAATTTGCAATTTGCAATCTACAATATTCAATCATCTTTTAAATAGCCTTTTTATTTCAAATTTGCAATCTAAAATTTGCAATTTGCAATTTGCAATCTAAAATTTGCAATCTAAATTTTCTTTCCTTTCGCAGTTTTAACTGATTTAGATACTATTTTTATTAATTCGTAGGATTCATGGATTAATGGTTCAATTTTTTTACTTTTTACTAATCCTGATTGACGCAATAATTTTAGCCAGTAATTGGATTCCCGCATTTCTTTTAATACAATTTGTAGTTTATGACAGAAATCTGCTCTACTTTCAGCAGCAATTGTCTCTTCATAATTGGCACCACAGGAAGTTGCAGACCGAATTAGCTGCTTATAAATATGCCTAGCAGAATAGGTATTGGGCAATTTTTTGCTGATTTTGATAATAGCAACAGCAAAACTTAATAACCTTTCTGCTAATGCGTTTGAATCCACTTTTTTATCCCTTTTATTTTAAATTTCAAAGTTCAAATTGATTATTTCAAATTTGCAATTTAAAATTTGCAATTTGCAATTTTCAATGAGCCATCAGCTAATTTTTCCATTCAGTGCAGTAAAGGCAGCTGTTCTAGGACTTCCCAGATAGACTTCAGAGTTTTTATTTCCCAGGCGGCCTTTAAAATTTCGATTGGATGTAGCCAGTGCTTTTTCTCCATCAGCCAGAATGCCCTCATGATTTCCCATACAGGGACCGCAACCAGGATTCATTATGACGGCACCAGTTTTTGATAGAATTTTGATCCAGCCCTTGTCCAGTGCTTCATTGTAAATTTCTTTGGATGCCGGAAAAACCAGCATGCGGACATCATTATGGACTTTTTTACCTTTCATAATATTGACTACAACTTCAAAATCTTCGATTCTGGCATTAGTGCAGGAACCGAAAAAGACTTGATCAATTTCAGTTCCTTTAACCTCAGAAATTGGAACCACATTGTCAACAGTATGGGGCTTTGCAATCTGTGGTTCGAGATTGGATACATCGATTTCTATAGTCTCTACAAAATTAGCATCATCGTCTGATTTCACCACCTCATACTCGTGATCAACTCGCGAATCTAAATAATCAAGAACCTCCTGATTGGGAATTGAGTAGCCGGCTTTAGCACCAACCTCTACAGCCATATTGGATAATACAAATCTGCTGGAGGGAGACATATCCTCGATAACCGGTCCTGAAAATTCAATGGCTTGATAAAGAGCACCATCGGCACCAATTTTTCCAGCGATATAAAGAATCAGGTCTTTGGCTGAAACTTCTTCCGGAATATCACCTTTTAGGATAATTTTGATCGTTTCCGGCACTTTTAGCCAGATTTTACCACGGGCCATAATAACGGCCATTTCACTTCTGCCAATTCCGCAAGAAAAAGCTCCAAAAGCACCATAGGAAGTGGTATGAGAATCGGAACCAACTATCAGTGCTCCCGGATAAACATGACCTTTTTCATGGATAACCTGATGACAAATACCGGCTTCAATGTCATAGAAATTTTTAATGCCCTGTTTTTTTACAAATTCCCGAATAATTTTATGATTCTGTGCTGATTTTGCATTGGCAGCTGGTGTGATATGGTCTAGAATAATGACATGTTTATCAGGATCATAAACATCTTCAACTCCAATATTGTAGAACTTATTGGAGATGTCAGCAGTGTTGTCATGGGACATGGCAACATCAGGCTCTACTTCCACAATATCACCAGCCGACACATCCTTACCGGATTTTTTACTTAATATCTTTTCAGCAAATGTTTTACCCATCTATTCCTCCTGCTTTAAAATGCCTTTAGTTAATTATTTCAAATCTCTGCTTTCCGATTTATCTTTTTTAGATTCTTATTTGTAAAAAATCCATTACAATAAAAATATATTATTCTATTTGGTAATTATCAATAAAATAATTCAAAAAAAATATAAAAAATGATGTAATGGTTAAAAAAATAAAGGAAATGTGTAGTAAATCTTAATATATTAAAATATAGTTGCCGGGAAATGGGTGATTGGATGGCTGGATGGCTGGATGGCTGGATGTTTGGATGATTGGATGGTTAGAGATTTGGAAGGATGATTGGATAGGGGGAGTTATATTTTAAATGGTGAACAATTCGATCTATTCATTCATTATGCATATTCATTAAAAAAGGGCTGAATTATTACAATTCAGCCCCTTATATAGAATCACTTATGATGGATTAAATTAAAAGTCCAGAATAATACCAATAGTGGGTAGAACTGTTCCGGTTGTGTTGTCAATTCTATTAAGAACGTATTTTTGTTCTGCTTCCGGTGCCTCCGGATTAGCGATAATTCTATTTCCCGATTCATCGGTTTCAGGTATCAGGATATCAGGTTGTTCAGCCTGATAATTAAAGGCATTCTGGACATCAAGGTAAAGGGTGAGGGCAAAGTTTGAGAAATAAAAGCGGCGATCTACTCGAATATCGAGTTGCATAAAATCTTCCAGCCGTTTAGAATTGTAAGCTGAAAAATCCAAAAATGGTTGTCCACGAGTATTCCAGGCTGTGATCGATGCTGATTTATCCAGATCGTAAGGAGTATAGGGAAGGCCACTAACATAGCGGAAGCGGTAACCAGCCTGCCAATTTTTCATAAAAGGTTTAGAAGTAGTCATTGTAAAAATGTGACGACTGTCCCAGCTGCTTGGAATATAATCACCTGAAAGATCATCAAATTCACTCTTTACCAGTGTATATGAAACGATAGATTCCATATCTTCGAAAAGCACATAGCGACCGGAAAGTTCCAGCCCATAAGCCCGGCCTTCGCCTTTGGAAATAATCTCTTCGTCACCAATTACAGCGAAATCAGCACCTTTGTTAGCTAATGAAATGGAATCATCCAAAGAAAGGGGATAATCACTGTATTGCTTGTAAAATCCTTCCAGACTGATTTTGGAATCGGAGTTCCTGAAAAATTCAATACCTCCGATAATATGACTTACTGAAATATATTTTATATTATTTTCTTTATTGGCCAATTCACCAGCACTATTCCTAAAGCCTAGAGAAGTATAAGGTGGTAACTCATGATACAAACCAGTGTTGAAATTGAGGTTCAAAGTTTTTGTAAGTGAATATGAAGCAGAAAAACGGGGAGAGAACTGATCAATCAGATTATTCATACTACTGGAATAATTGTTAGCATCACTGCGAACTCCAAGTGATAGGCGCAATTTATCTCTTAGATAAGCCTTACTAACCTGTCCTGACAGACCCCATTTGTAAAGAGTTAAGTCAGTATCATAATCGACAATTTCAGTTTGATTACCAACAAATCGTTTTTGATATGTTTCATTAAAATAATTGGCCTGCTCAACTTGGGCACCAAGAACTACTTTGTAGCCCTTATTTCGGTAAGTATTATTAAAACGAAATCTATTCTCTACTTCCTTAGATTGATAATCCAAAATTTTATTCTCAGGATCTTTTTGATTATTAAAATATTTATAAGATTCATTATTGAGAACATTACGACTGAAAATATAATTTTGGAAACTTTTACCGGAAATATGTTTGAAATTACCACCGATCATATAGTTCCATTGATCCTGTTCTGGCAAATAGTTTAAAATATACTGTTGTTCGGCATCAGGATCGTCAAGACCTGTATTGAGGCGGGATTGATCCAGGGCTCCCAGACCAATCAGCGTTATTTGATTCTTTTGGTTCAAATCAGTCTTGCTTTTAAAAAGAACATCGTTAAAAGTCGGCAAAAAAGGTAAACCAATTGCATCAAAGAGAAATTGCAGATAGGAGCGTCTCAAAGATAGTAGATAAGTTGTATTATCAGAAATTGGTCCGTCCAGAGTAAAAGCGGCTTCAGATGCGCCCACTGAAACTCTTCTATTGGTGCTCTCTTTATTTCCGTCTTTAAGTTTGAATTCAAAAACACCACTCAGAGCATTGCTACGATTGGCAGGAAAAGCGCCGGAATAATAATTAACATTCTGGATCAGATCAGCGTTGATGATTCCTACAGCACCACCAGAAGCTCCCTGAGTGGAAAAATGATTTAATGTAGGTATTTTTATTCCGTCAAGATAA
>DATGCI010000324.1:0-2805 GCA_035312185.1 bacterium | reverse complement strand
AAGTAGTGGTTACTCTGATAATAGAATCGATAGATCCAATATAATGGCGAAAGGTTTTAAATTTATTCAGAAGCCCTATAATATTGAGGATCTATTACAAAAAGTTTACCAAATTTTGCAATAACAATCTTAAACAAATTGCATTTACGGATTCGGTTGATTACTTTTTATTTGTTGATTTGAAATCGGTTGATTATTCATGAGTGAAACAAAATCGAAAATAATATTTTTATCGAATATTTTTTTAATTTTAATGCAAAAAATTATAAATACAAGATGTAATGCTATTGTTCACTAGATTAAGAAAAAATGGAGAAACGCTATGAATCGTAAAAAAGTGTTCACATTCATCATTTTTATATTGCTTCTTTTTGTTCACTTATCGGCGGAATTGCCAGAGGGTTTTGTTTACCTGAATGAAATTATACCAGAGGCTCAACTGGAAATGCGCTATTGTGGAAAAGATAATTTTCTGGGGAAAAAGGTAGATGGTTATAATCAGCCAAAGGCAATATTATCTCAGGAAGCTGCTCGAGCTCTAAAAAAGGTAGCCGGTGAACTTGAAAAATTTGGTTTTGGTATCAAAATTTTTGATGCTTACCGACCCCAACGGGCAGTAGATAATTTTGTAGAATGGGCTAAAAATTTGGATGATACAACCATGAAATATAAGTATTATCCTGATGTGGAGAAAAAGAATCTGTTCGAAGAAGGCTATATTGCCGGACAATCCAGTCACAGCCGGGGCAGTACTGTCGATCTTACAATTATGATTATGGAAGGCGATTCAAATTATGAATTGGATATGGGCTCTGGATTTGATTATTTTAGTCGAAAATCCTGGCCAACCAGTAGAAAGGTCACACCACAACAAAGGGCAAACAGGCTTCTGCTGCAACAAATTATGACCAAATATGGGTTTGTCCCCTATTCCCGGGAATGGTGGCACTTTACTTATGAAAACGAGCCTTATCCTAATACTTATTTTGATTTTCCCGTGGAGTGAATATAAATAACAATTTATTTCAGTAGTATCATTTTTTTGGTTTTTATCGCTCTGTCGGTTATAAGTCTGTAAATATAGATACCATTGCTAACTGTTCTGCCTTGAGCATCTTTTCCATTCCATATCGCTTTCTTTCTTCCGGTATTTTGCAATTCATCAACTAGCGTCCGTACCATTTTGCCCTGTAAATTATATACAACCAATTTTATATAATTTGCTGCGTTTATTTTGTATTGTATTACTGTCGAAGAATTGAAAGGATTGGGATAATTTTGCTCCAGTTTCAAATGATCAGGTCTTCCGGGCTCCATCCTAATTTTCACAGGTTCATTTGCTGAAATAAGAAAAGGATCATCAGCTGTACCGTAGGCTTTCCCGGCTTCAAATTGTATGCTATCCTGGCTGGCAAAAATTACATCTTTGCTTTTATCATATATTTTAAAAGAAAACTTTTCATTACTGGAATTGCTATAAATCATGAGAAAGAACATTTGCTGATCGAGGGTCATGATCGGTGTTGTAACTCCTCGACATTGATCATTAACAAAGGCTGCCAAAACATCACTTGAGTCCTGAACTTGATCTCCCTTGATCTGAACAATAGCAGTTACAGTGGCATTGTACTCAAATTGACTGGCATCTACCGACCAGTTAGGTGCTACAGCCATTGTCCAATTACAAAAAAATAAAAACATTATAAACGAGAATATTTTCTTTACAAGTTTCATTTTAGCTATCCTAATTTTCCAATTATTGGTGCCCTCCGGCCAAGACCAGAGGGCACTTTTTCAATTATTTCAAGAGTGCTACTTTGCGAACCTGACGGAAGTTTCGCTTGCCCCGGGCAGTCATAACTACTAAATAAATTCCCGAGGTCACTCGTTTACCATTATTATTGCGGCCATTCCAGACTAGATAACGATAGCCCGGTTTAAAAGTTTTATGGGCTAAGGTTTTAATTTCCTGACCAAGAAGGTTGTAAACTTTTACCGAAATTTCTGCTTTTTCAGGAACCCCAAAACCAATTTTGGTAATTGGATTGAAGGGATTGGGGAAATTCTGGCTGAGTGAGTATTCATCAGGTACATAGCCCTTATCGCCAGGACGCAGAGGTTCTTTTGTAAACTCAAGAGCTTCCTTTGCTGATCCCAGAACTCTATTGGATTCAAATCTAACATTTTCCCGACAGCGATAGACTATGTCCTGATCAGCATCCCAGATCTTAAATTCTATATTTTCATCAGGTTTTCCATAAACCAGCATAAATAATCGATAGTTATCCAGCGCAGGAATATATTGAGGACGGGCCAGGCCGCGAACTTCCTTGCCTACAAAAGCTGCCACAGCATTAGCAGGATCTATTTTACCGGCTGTATCAGGTTCCAGACTTCCTGTAATGGTCATATTAGTTTGATATTTATTGGCATTTAGATCCCAGATTGCTTCAGGAATAGTGTCATTGCTGGTTTTTGATCTTTTAGCTAGAGAAGGCACTGCAGGTAGGGCATTTGAAGACTTGGGATAATACAATGTATCAGCATTATTTTTATACAGCATATAGCCCTGATCAGGTTCCATCCAGACCAGGTTCCCTACCCATCCCAGAGATGCATCGAACTGGGCAAATTCAAACTGACTTTTGATAATATCGCCAGTAGTCATATTCAGTGAGGCCATTGCTTCCTGAATCTGGAGATTGTTCTTGGGAGTAAAGCCAATCCAGTTCCAACCTGATTCAAGCATAATGGGAGTTTTTTCAGGATCGATTGTAAATCCAACGTAAGGAAATGTATCAGCTT
>DATGCI010000323.1:0-2095 GCA_035312185.1 bacterium | reverse complement strand
CGGCAGCGTCTAAAAAAGTGCCGGTAAATACATGTTATTGCACAAAAAACTAATTCATCATGAAATTAAAGTTCTTTTTACCTCTTATAATTTTCATCTCATGCTCTTCATCGGGGTTAGATACTGAAGGATCAGAACTATATTCAGGAAAAATGCTCTATACAGCATCTCATACTCCTAACCATCCTGAGTTTGATCCAGACAAAATGCCTTATCTTTTTTTACACGACTTTGAAACCGGTGTATCTACTCAATTAACTGAAGGGATTTATCAGGACAGTGACCCAGTTTTCTTAAGTCAAGATGAGATTCTTTTTGCCTCCAAACGTCCATGCACTGGATTCGCAGCCGATGATTGCCCATCCAAGCTATTCAAAATGACGATTGGTTCTGGATCCATAGAGGAGTTTGATTTAGATATATCAGATTTTTTAAATGACTTAAAAACTCAAATTGCAGATGAAGGTAGCTATAATATTCCGGGCTTGTTGGAAAATGCAGAATCTGAACTGGATCGACCAAAATTGAATAATGAATCAAATTTATTGGCTTTTAGGGTGAGTATACTTGCCAACAATTATTTGGTAGTATTTGATCTAGATGAAAGAGTTCCTTTAATAACAGAAGAAATTGGCTTATTAGGATCCAACTATTATTGGTCGCCGACCGAAAATAAAATCGCACGATTAGGCAACTTTACTGAGACAAATCGATCTGTAAAAATTATTGATTTTAGTAATGACTCAAACTCAGTGATTCAATTACCTGATCAAGCCAGCTCATTTAGTAGTTGGCAGAATGATGGTAATACATTTTTATTAACTAAATCAGCTCCAATTCCTAATCAAGGTGCAGTTGTTTTTAACAATGATTCAGGTGATATAATATTTGAAAGTGATGAAAGTATGCCAAATATCCGAGATTGGTTTTACTACACCGATAATCAGGATTTCTTAATTCAGAAAGTTGACCCAGAATCTGAAGGTGCATTAGATATTTGGTTCATTGATTCCGATGGCAATCTTATTGAAAGAGTAACGAGAAATGGATATCAAAAAAGGGTCACAGATATAAGCTTGTCAATGCAATAACAAGTGGCTCAAGCGGACGAGTTTGCATTTACAGACTTAATTAAAATTGTTTGGCTCGCCGCTTAGCCACCGAACCGTTATATTTCTAACTCAAAATTCAATAATGCGACTATTTCATCAATTAGTAAAAGTAATTTTTATCCTATTTATTATTCTCATTGGCTCAGCTGATTTTGCGAAAGCTCAAATATCAGTAGAAGGTGGTTTTTCAGTTGGCTTTAACCGCCATACGTTCAGTGTTGACGACGACAGTGGCATTTTACAACCTGGCATAGCACTGGCAGGAACGTATGGTTTCCCTATTATTATCAAGAAAGATAAATGGGAACTGCACACAGGTTTTTATGGCAATGATCTATCGCAATCATTTTATTTTAACACACCTAATGGAAATTCTTTTGGTCAACGCTCTTTTGTAAATGGGATATCAAGTTTTAAAATACCAGTTCACATTGGTAGAACAATTCAATGGACTGACGTAACAAGCCTTTCTCCACAACTTGGTTTCGCATGGTTGACAAGCCGAAGAACTGGATCAACAGGAACATCAAGCGGTAGTTTTGGTGGCTATGTAGAATATCAAACAGTCGATAGTGCAGTTAACAAAAATAAGTTTTTAGCAGAAGCCGGCATGGATATGAATTTTGCAATTTTCTGGGGGCTTAAACTTACAGTGGGTGCTCATTATGCATTAGGCCTTCAAAGAATAGAAGAAGTAAATGTCACTTATGAAATTGATAACCGAATGTATGAAGGGACAATGATTTCGAAAGGTTCTGGCTGGAAATTCAATCTCGGTTTAACTCTTCCATTGTACAGTCAATAAGAAAAATATAACCAACAATTCCTGCTGACGGGTTTGCGTTGGTTGCTCGACTTTTGAGTTGATCGCTCCGCAGCAGAATTGCCAGACCGTTATGCAACAAAACCCTTAAATTGAATTGTAGATGAGTTTCTTCCAAAATTTATTAAGCGATTATTCAGTCGGTAAACCAAAGAACTTT
>DATGCI010000322.1:0-13135 GCA_035312185.1 bacterium | reverse complement strand
TTTCTATTCTAATGAAAAGAGTTTATTTGTGAAGAATATATCTTTAATGTTATATCAAAAGCTCATTTTTGAGCAGTGATTATGAATTTTAAAGATAATTGTATCTATACTTCAACTTTGCTGCTTTTGACAACCGGTACTTTGAAAAATTCATCAATAATAAGAGAAGCAGCACCAATGGCTACGGAATATTTCCCGTATTGATTGGTAACAATTTCGAGATTTTCTTCAATTATTGGAAGCATCTCGAGTTCAAATTGATCGCGAATAGGCTGAATCAGAGCATCGCCTGCTTCAGAAACCTCACCAGCAATTACAATTTTTTTAGGATTAACCATTGATATTGGACAGGCCAGCATTCGACCAAGCCGATTTCCCAGAATTTTGAAATATTTTTCGGCTACTTTGTCACCTTTTTTAACGGCTTTTATCATTATATCAATATCGATGGCATTGAGATTGTCTTTATATTTTTTTAGCTCTTTGCCTTTTTCTATGAGAACCTCTTGGGTGAAGATTGTATCGTGGAGTGTAGGTAGTTTAATATTGAGTTCACCAGCTCCAAAAGTGCCACCATTATACAATTCACCATTTATAACCAGACCTATTCCTAATCCACCTACATTTTGTTCTATTTCGATCAAAATTGTGATAAAATTATCGCATTCTTTGGCAGCACCAACCCATTTGGCTCCAATTGCAGTTGCATTAGCATTATTGTCGAGCATAACGGGAATATCGACCTGAGACTCAATTTTTTCAAGAAGTGAAAAATTTGTACTTGTTAATATATCTGATTGGGAGACATAGCCTTTTTCAATATTTACAATACCGGCGATAGCAATACCAATCCCTAAAATTTGACTTTCTTCGACTGAAGTTTCATTTTTTATTGTTTCAATAGACTCGAGCACTTTTTGTACTACAATTTCAAGATCGTCTTGGAAATCCACTTTTTGTTTAGATTTATAAATAATATTTCCGGTCAGATCAAGTAGAACTGATGTGATCATACCAATTTCAATATCAAGACCTATAAAGTATTTTCCTTCGGCATTCAACCCTAAAAGAATCGGTCGCTTACCACCTTTTTCAGTAGATTCACCTTTGCCCTGTTTTTCCACCAGCCCTTTTTCCAATAATTCTTTCACAATATTTGAGATTGTGGAGGGCCGCATTCCTGTAATTTTTGCCAATCCTGCTGCAGAGATGGACTCATGTTTACGTATTAAGTTAAGAACAAGTCTTACATTAATATTCTTTATTAATTTTATGTCACCTGTCTGCATATCAAGATCTCCAATTAGTTAATTTTACTTTTATTCAAACTATGTAATATAAGAATATAAGTTATAAATATCATTTAGTTTCTATTCCTAAAAAAATAATTCATTAAAATTGTATTGCCAAATTTTTTTCTATAATCAGTATTTTTTAGAAGCATTTCAATTATTTTTCCCAAATCTAATAAGAACAACTTCATGGGGTGCTACCTGGCAAGTAAAGTTGTTTACATTTTTGCCTATATTTTTTTGTTGCCAGAGATCGCGTACTGTTTTTGCAGGTTTTTCAAAACCAATTTTGGAAAGTTCTAGTGACATTTCTGCTGTATTTTTATCATTTCTATTCAAAAATCCGACTGCCCAATCACCATTTGCCAGTTCTTTGGCCCAGATCTCTTTTTCATTTTCTTTATGAATACGACGAGCTTGCTTACCTAATTTATCCTGGTTAATTGCAATGACTTCTTTATTTGTCAGGATTCGCTTTGTATCTTGATCCATATTCCGAATATCACAACAGGCTAAAAGTGGAGAGGATAAGAGCGACCAGAGACTCATCTGAGATTGGTATTCAGTGACAGTACAGCCATTGGCATTATTTATGGAAGCAGAACTACCTTCTCCATATAATCCGACAACCAGCATATCCATATCATTCCAGCTGCCTGGCCCAGCCCAGCGTTGAAGTCCAACCTGTCGATCAAGACCCTCCATAATGCCATTATGTCCATTATCGTATTGTCCATGTTCCCAGGTATCACGAATATCCCAGGTTGTCCTCCATAATTGGGCTCCTACCGAGTCACCCCATAACCATGGTGAGCGCTGCCCCCATTCACAAACAGCAAAAATCATATCCCGACCGCAATTTTGGATAGCATTTCCAAATTTTTTATAGCGCTTAATAGCAGAGAACAAATCACGAGGAGCCCAGCAATAATCAATCTTTACATAATCAATGCCCCATTCTGCAAACTGGTTTATATCCTTTTCCACATAGCCCCAGCTTCCCACTTTTCCAGCGCAGGTAGTTTTGGCTGCATCAGTGTAGATTCCCAGTTTTAGACCTTTATCATGGACATAATCGGCTACTGGTTTGATTCCATTGGAGAATTTATCAGGATCAGGGATAATATTACCATCTTCATCGCGACCCCCCTGCCATAAGTCGTCAATAATTATGTATTCATAGCCAGCATCTTTCATCCCGCTAGAAACCATGGCATCAGCAATTTCTTTAACCAATTCTGAGTTTATATCGCCTTCAAATAAATTCCAGCTCAACCATCCCATTGGTGGAGTTTGAGCTAAATCCTCTGCAATTAATCCCGATAACATGAGTATAATTACCAATAAAAGTCCAATTTTCTTCATTACCTAACCTCTTTTGTTTTATATGCTGGAAATTTTGCTATTATTTTGTTTTTATAATTCAACAGTGATTCTTAATACTCAATTATCTTTTCAAATACAGAAATTTTTCTGGTAGTTCTTTCATATTATTATTTTTAAACTGGTAAAAAACTTTCAGGAAATTGCCCCCGGTTTTATCAAAATATTCTACTTTTATCTTATGCATACCTTTTGCTAATGCAATGCTTCCCTCAGCAGATTGAGTGGAGTGGAGACCACCATTATCAACCACAAGCCGGTCATCAATGTACAATTTACTCCCATCATCAGACATTGTACCAAACTTATAAACTGCATCCTCCGCTATCTTAATGTATCCCTCATATTTATAACCGAAATATTCTTTTTCAGTAAAATTGTCAAAACTTATTTTGGGAGTAACTTTTTGAGTTACGGCTTCCATTTCTGTAAAATTTGGAATTTTATCCCAGTCTCCATGGTATTCCAATTGTAAGACACCTGATCTGAGTTCATTTTCCTTAATATCTAGAGCGGGAAGTGGTTTTACTTTGCTAAATTTTTGAGAACTTACCGGAGAAATCGGTTTATCATTAATATAGATACGAGCTTTTAATTCTGAACTATTTTTTATTGTAATCGGACCGCTATATAAGTTTGAATTTAAATTAGGTTCGGTCCCATCTAGAGTATAAAAAATGTCTTTATCGCGAATTGAGGATTTAAGTTCAACATCAATTTTTTCAACAAACACATCATTACGTGCCATAATCTGGGGGGCATAGGCAACTTGAGCCTCACCGTCAATATTGAGAACAATTACAGAAGCATAGTCATTTTTCTGATTGGGATCAAGTTCTACAATAATTTCACTCAACTTTTTTTCTACTGACAGGTCTTCATTCTGATTTTGTAAAGAGTAGGCAGAATTTACATCACTAACTAAACCGGGGATGATAAGTTTGTTATTCTTCGGCCAATCAAAAATTTGGAAATATAGATTTGTAGTGCCATTATCCAACCTCTTTTGGGTACATCTTCCCCATTCAAATTTTTTAAAGGGACTGGCCTGAGTTTTATAAATAGACTCGCCATATTTATCCATCCACTTCCCTATTGCTTTTAATCTGGTTATACTTTCATCAGGAAAGGTACCATCTGCTTTGGGACCAACATTTAATAGAAAATTTCCACCTTTGGAAGCGATATCAATTAATTTATGAATCAGGTCTTGTGTCGATTTCCAGTTGTCATCATATTTATTATAACCCCAGCGATCATTCATAGTCATACAGGTTTCCCAATCAACTCCCGGCATACCCGTGGCTGGAATTTCCTGCTCTGGTGTTCCAAAATCTCCAGCAGAAGTTGTTTTGTCAGAAAATCCAGCCATTCCAGACCGGCTAGCACCAACTCTATTATTGATAATTATGTCTTCCTGTAAACCTCGAACATAGTTATACAGGTCTCGACCGCGTTTATCATTCCAATTCTTTTCCCACTCTCCATCAAACCAGAGAACACCAATATCACCATAACCTGTTAATAATTCCTTTAACTGGTTTTTCATGTATTTTACGTATTCATCAAAATTTGCATTCGAAGTTGGTCTATCTTTTTCCCAGGCTCTGCGAGGTAAATAATCGGGATGATGCCAATCCATAATGGAGTGATACCAGCCCAGTTTAACGCCCTGTTCACGGCACTCTCTTGCTAAAGGTTTCAAGAGATCTTTGCCATAGGGTGTGGACATTACATCAAAACCGGTGAACTTCGAATCAAACAAACAAAATCCATCATGATGTTTGGTTGTAATCACAATATATTTCATTCCAGCTTGTTTAGCCAGGGTCACCCATTTTTCAGGATTATAATTAACTGGATTAAAATCGTCAAGAAATTGATCATAGGTTTCTAAAGGAATTTGCGCTGTTGTCCGTATCCATTCAGCATGACCGGTTTCATCACCCCATTTACCAGCAGGAATGGAATATAGTCCCCAGTGGATAAACATACCAAATCTGGCCTTTCGCCACCAATCCATTCTTTGATCAATTTCCTTTTCTGATTCAATTAGATAGTCTTTGCCAAAAACATTTTTAGGCATTGTAAAATTTAAAATCATCATAATCGTTAAAAATATTAAAAATACCCTTCTCATACCAACTCCCTTGATCCAATTTAACATAATTTTTTATTAAAACCGGCATTTTTCTAAAATTTATTAATAATTTTAATAAATATTTCCATAATTAGTTTTTTTAGAACTTAATTCTTCTTTATTTAATCGATTAATTTGATAGTAAAACTGTACTTGTAATGATTTTTATGCAAAGTGTACTTTTGATGAGGTTGAGCGCCCCAGCTATTGTCACCGCCAACCCCCATCTGCTTGTAATCGATATTCAAAGTTATGTTTTCAGCCAGATTCAATTCGTGCATATGATCGGCAGAAGCAAGGTTTTCAGGAGTCCAGGGCCAGGCAGAAAAATCAATAGTCGGATGTCCTTTAATCATGATTCCTTGCTCTCCATTTTTTGTTAATGAAACCCAGCGACAGTCGGAACGATTTCCACATTCCTGGGGACGTACATAGACATGATTTAGATCGGCAATATTTTTATCGAAAACTTTGATTTCACTTCCTGTTTTTCTATCCCAATAATTTTCCCAGGGACCGCGCCCATACCATTTTACTTCTTCATAGCGATCATTGATTTGGCCTTGCATACCAAAGCGAGGCATAGGTGGAATGTTATTGCCATTATGAAATATTTCGGTTTCAACTTTAATATCACCTTTGCCATTTATCTGATAGGCTAAATTCATTCGAATTTTATTACTTATATCACTAATGGTTTGCAATTTAAATTGCAGATCACCATTTTTTAGAGTATCAATGTTGAAATCTTTAAGGGTGAAACGGATATTTTCCCACAATCCCTGATGGTCTTCCATATCATAGCCTCGATCATTATCTGTGGGGATTCTCCAAAAATTTGGTTTTAAGGGCGACTCAAGCACCTTCCACCGTCCTATCTTTAATTCAGATATATAGCCTGAATTTTTATCGATAGCCACTTCCCTACCATCAACTTCTATAATATAATTTGAGTCAGTAGCTTTGTAATCCAGTGGTTCATGCGGGGATATATTCTCTGTGATTTTTTCTTCTGCTTCCCAATTAATTTTATGCTGATCCCAGGCTACGATAAATCCCTGATCAGCCCAATCAGTAGGTTCTTTTAAACGGGCTGATACTTTGAGAAAATATTCATTACCTGCAATTTTATGAGGCTTTTTAATATCTACTTTTTTGACCAGTTCAGAGTTAGGGGGAACTGGATAAACATCTAGATTGCCGGATTGAATTATATGGCCATTTTCGCTTAATTCCCATCCAAATTCCACATAATCAGTGAAGAGGAAAGTATTTTTATTTTTAATTCGAACAAGGCCTTCCTCTACATTTTCAGCAAGAATATCGATATTTTCATAGACTTTTCTTACTTCATAAAGTCCAGGATTCGGCGTCCTATCAGGTTGTACCAGTCCATTACAACAGAAATTACTGTCATTGGGCTGATCACCAAAATCACCACCATATTTGAAATACTTCTGACCATTATCCGATACTGCTCTAAGCCCTTGATCGACAAAATCCCAGATACAGCCGCCCTGAGCATAGGGTACTGACTCAATCACATCCCAGTAATCCTGAAGATTTCCAACACTGTTCCCCATAGCATGAGCATATTCGCACATTATAAAAGGTCGCTGGCGTTGCTCTTCTGCTGCCAATCTACCGATCCCCCCTAAATATCCTTCCCATAAAATATTTCCAGCCTGGAGAGAAGCATATTCTTTGATCTTATTATAATGGGTGTACATTGGGCAAACAATATCCGTTGTTGATTTTCCCAAACTGCGTTCATACTGGACTGGTCTGGAATCTCTTTGAGAAATCCAATCTCGAGCTTTTTCAAAATTCACACCTGCTCCCGCTTCATTTCCTAATGACCAGATAATCACGCAGGGATGATTTTTATCTCTTTCTACCAAACTCTGAATGCGATCGAAATGGGCTTGCTCCCAGGCCGGATTATTAGCAAAAGATTTTTGAGGATCGTAACCCATGCCATGAGATTCAATATTGGCCTCATCAATTACATAAATGCCATATTTATTACACATTTTGTAGAAATAAGGATGATTGGGATAATGACTGGTCCGAATTGTATTTATATTATTTCTTTTGATTAATTTAATATCCTCTTCGATTCTTTTTCTGGTAATTGCTCTACCTCGATCAGGATCATGTTCATGGCGATTGACACCTTTTATATAGATCTGCTTCCCATTAATGCACAAATGGCCATCGATTATTTCCACTTCTCGAAATCCATAATCAGTGGAAACTGTTTGCAAAATTTTATTTCCCTGCCGCAATTTAAGAACAACTTTATATAGGTTAGGAGTTTCAGCAGTCCATTTTTTAGGATTGGTGATTTCTGTTTTTAGGCGGTAAACTGCCTCAGCCTGCGGGTAAAGATAATTGCGCTTTTCCTGTCTTAATATCTGCTTTTTGACAAAGTTGCCATTTTCATCAATCAGGGATAATTCCAGAAAAATATCTTTGGCCCCCTTTTCTGCCCTATTTTTAACATAACTTATAACTTCCAGAGAGGCATCTTCATAATTTTTATCAAGCTCTGATTTTACATGGAAATCTCTAATATAAACGTGGGGTGTAGAATAGAGATAAACATCCCGATAGATTCCGCTCAAGCGCCACATATCCTGACATTCCAGATAGGAGCCATCGCTCCAGCGATAGACTTGCGCCGCTATTACATTCTGCCCCTCTTGCAGAAATTCAGTAATATTAAATTCTGCTGGAGTCATACTGCCCTGGCTATAGCCAACTTTTTGGCCATTAATCCAGAGATAAAAAGCGCTTTTTACTCCGGCAAAATGGATAAATACCTCGCGCTCCTTCCAATTTTCAGGAATAGTAAAAGTTCGGCGATAAGACCCGACCGGATTGCGAAACTGATAAGCTGTATAATTTTTATCAGGCTCGCTCATAACACGGGGAGGATCTTTTTTAAAAGGATATTTTATATTGACATAGATAGGAATTCCAAAGCCTTCTAATTGCCAGTTAGAGGGCACATCAATTTTATCCCAGGTTTTTGTAGAAAAATTGCTTTTGTGAAAATTTTCTGGTTTTTCAGAAGGATTCTTAACCCATTTAAAATCCCATTTACCATTAAGGCTTTTATACCATTCCGAATCTTCGATATTTAGATTTTTAGCCTGATCAATATTACTAAAAGGAATAAAGGTTGCGTGGGGCTTTTCCTTATTTACGCCAATAATATTCTGATTTTCCCAATCATGTTTTTGCGCCATCATAATTCCGATTCCCAAAATAAGGATAAAGATAATTTTTCTCATCTATTTTCCTTTATTTATTTTATTCAATTCTAAATTTGTATCGCAACAAAATATTACTGGCGAAATTGCCGACCATAATTTCAAACTGATCTTTTTAATGAATCTGATTTTTCAATCGATAACAATTTCATCACAGAAAAGCCAGCTTTTATCTCCAGCCCCATTATGCCAATCAGGTAAAGTGCCATAGTTATGAATTGTGATTTTTAATAATTTGTGCTGAAAATTGGTAAGAGGTATTTTTACTTCCTTAATAAGCGGGCTTGAATCAGGACTATTTCCATTGATTTTTTTCTCATTAATCAATTCAAATTGTTCCCCATCTTGAGAGCCCTCGATTGTAATTTTCGAAGGCAGAAAAATCCAGGAATTATTGTCCCGTAATACTCCAATTCGTACATTTTGCAGAGAATTTTGATTTTTAACATCAACCAAAACTTCAATACTGTTCCCCTTATATCCCAACCATTTTCCCTCTCTATAATGAACCGTTCCGACCAAACCATCAAAAAGAGTTGCAGCGCCTTTGCCTTTGTATTTTTGGGTTGGCTGAGTCAGCAATTCCACATTTTGTTCAGAAATAGGATTAGCAACAAAACTAATTGATCGGGTTGGGCTATACTGATAACCATCTTTAAAAATGGCAAAATTTACCACAGTTGTATCATTTTTAATCTGAAATGGTTGCTCAATTGTTTTTGAATCGACTGATAATTGTGAATTATCAATTGAATAATGGAGGTTCAAATTCTCAGGTTTATTTTCAACTGATAATTTGTACTCTTTATTTTTTCCTAAAAAACTTTTATGGGGTTGAATACTTACATTGTTCAGCGACAACAATTGAAATTCAAAATCAACAGGCAAACATTGATCAGCTTTGATCAGCATATTCTTTACTTTATATTTGAGTTTTACCTTTTGGGATAATGGATTGAAATCGTTGTCCTTTTCTACTGGCAGGAGAACGGTTTTATGCGAGGGCAGGAATATTTCTCGAGGTGCTTCGAGATGGTCACAGGATTCGACAAGTTCCAGAGAAAAGACAAGGTCCGAGGAATTATAGACCTGGAGATTTGCTTCTCCTTCTGGATCAACCAAAATTTCTTTGTTCTTTATATTTACTGAATTATTCCAGATTGGAGTTAGAAACTTTTGGCGACCCATAATCTTATCTTCAAAGTAAACAGCCGTTCGACCATTCTCCAGCGCTTCTCTAATGCCCTGCTTTGTCCGCGATCTGGCGAATACCAGTGTTATAGGACGATGTTCTCCTTTATTATAATCCCAATCCTGGTAGATAGGATTATGAACATCGGAATTTCCAAAAATTGTGAGGTCTTTCTCATACATCCAGTCCAACACTTTAGGATAATATTCTTTAAAATTGGCTAATTCTACCCCTTTTAGCCAGCCCTTTTGGTAAATGGTTTCGTGTTCTTCAAACCATTTCGGAATTCCGCTTGGCCGCTGTGATTTCCAGCCAGGATGATTCCAGAAAATATAGGCACCCTGTTCAGCTGCGGCTTGAATCGCATCCATAGGTTCTGCAACATCAAGTTTAGCAGCATCTTTGAGAAAAATAGCATTTAGATGACCGGGTGGCATACTTCTGGTAATTTCCGCACCATGGATTAAAATCAAATCAAGCTCATTAGCCAAAGGCTGAGCAATTTCATAAGGTCGGTTGAAATTAATCGGTACATCTTCCTGATAAACTTTATATTCAATGTGGTCTGTTATTGAAATGGCATCCAGGCCTTCCTGCCAGGCTTCTTTTACCCGATTTGTCGGCCAAACATTTCCGTCAGAAAAAAGGGTATGCATATGAAAATCACATTTCAAGGTCTGGTAATCAAGAATATCGGGAATATTTATTTCAGTGCGCGTATTTTCGGCTTTTAGTGCCCCGATAATTAATAGCGAAATTAATACAAGTAATTGGATTTGTGACCTAATTTTAAACATTGGTGTTCCTTTCAAATTTGGTGTTTTTATACTGATCGCTAAACCAGTAAATATTCCCTTAATGTTAGGCAAATTAATAACAATTTTGAAAGATTTTTATCAATAATTACCTCACTTTTGTTTTTTCAACTAACTGATAAGGTCCTATTTCAAATAGGTGCTTGTTTGAATCTTTTGTTTCTGAAAATTCTGGACTTTGTTGGAATATTTTACGCTAATGAAATAAACACCAGAACTCAGGGAATTGCCCTTTTCATTATTACCCATCCACTTTAATGTATGGAAGCCTTTTCTCAATTTTCCGTTTAATAGGGATTTTACTTTTCGTCCCTGTGAATCAAATATTGCTACACTGACCTTACCATACAGAGGGATAAAAAATTTAATCTGAGTAGCAGAATTAAAGGGATTGGGGTAATTAGAAAGCAATTCAAAATCATCAGGAGAAAGGATACAATCCGAGGGATCATTATCCAGGTCACTGGTTTCAGTACTATCTAAATTATATATTTCAAACTCATAAATTCTGCTCGTTGATGGTAAATCAGTATAAAGACGTACGGTTTTTATATCAACTGGCTGATCCAACTTATGAAAACTTATATCTCCGGCTTCATTTGCAGGATTGTCAGTTTCTACAATCAAATTTTTCCATTCCCCATTATTTAATTTTTGAATTTTGTAGGATTGGGTATTCATGCTGGAATTATCACCACTTCCCGGGTCTCCTGCAGGCGCCTGACCAGCACCAGCATTATACAATACGAAGTAATCTATTGCCGTTGTATCCTGCAATTCTACTTTTAACCAATTAGGCGCACCATCATTACAGCACCATTTAGTTTCAAGTGAGCCGTCGATTCCATGAAAAGCCGTCTCACTGCTAGCGCATTCACAATCTGCTGTAGCAGTTGCCGTTAAAGCAAAATTCACTTTTTCTTCAATATCTGGTTTAAAATAACTGATTATTATATCTTCTGGAGAATCTAAAGGAGTGGCAGTACTAATTTCCTGTACAGAAATAGGGATTTCTCCTTCCTGGTCTGATTTCACCCAGACCAAAGCTGAACCGTGCTGAATATTGATTTCCAGAGAATCCTTCCACTCATTTTGATCAAGACTGAATTTTGCCGAACTTGAATCAGACCTAATTTTCACAGTATTATCGCTATAAGGCACTAAATTACCAAACTGATCTACTAGATCAATGCGCAAAGAAACAATCGTACCCGGGATAACCATGTTGCCGGATGCCGAACTGGTCACTTCAATTTTTTCAGGCTGCCAATCGGTTATATCACCATAACCTGTCAAATAAGAAGATACCCGCCAGTAAGCAGTATTTTCTCCAATATCTTCAACAGCCCATCGAATTCTATGTTCTCCCGTTGTTAATTTTTCGCTAACATCAAGGATAACTGGTTCAACTTTGTCCCCTGGACACCAACCACTTCTAGATAATTCGTAAGAATAAACCTTTTGCGAACCTTCATACCACCAGCCTGAGTAGGGATTTTGTGTGGCAAAATTTTCACAATCAGTCCGCCAGGGAGTATATCTGTAAATTTCCTGTCCATCAATATAGATTACATTATCCCGTTTGTGAAACTCGTCAAATTCGCTGCCTTCCGTTGAATGACCTGATGTATAGTAAACCAAATTCATTCTTTCATGACTATCCGGGATTGTAATATCTCTTCCTGGATTCTGGTCAGTAACTTCTCCTTTGCTAAGTCCTGAATCATAATATAAACCATTTGCCCAGTCAGGATTTTCAACAGTATCAATGGGAACATAAATCAATTCAAGATCAACATGCCAACCCGGACTTACCCATGTATCTATAAATGCGTTAATTTTAGCATCGCCCTGTAATAATGGGGCCAGGTTGGAAACATCATTTTTCAAATTAGAATGGCCGCCAAAACCTGTGATAAATTTCAATAATTCAATATTTTCCATTCCTGGGACGGAAAGATAAATAGTGCCTGAGCGATCCCAGGGATCACCTTGATCACCATTAGTTAATTCAGGATCAAGATAGGATTTCACTTCCAGATGAGCCTCAATTTTAACTGGTTCCTCAAACTCAGGCAAACTCAAGGTCCGGGCAATAACTCGACCATTATCTTCTACATTTACAGTATCGTTTTCATATAAACTTTCATTACCAAAATGGATTCCATTTTCACTGAAAACCTGGGCTTTAGTAGTATCTCCAAAAGATTTTGAAATAGTAAAAATTAAAACAAATGCTAAAAATATTTTTCTTAACAAAATATGACCTCATAAAATTATAATATTTTTACCAACTAAGCCTAACTATTTCCATTCAAAATCACCTTTTTCAATAGACCAATCCAGACCAAAAAATCCGGAAGCGGCAACACTACTCTTTTGCTCTTTAGAATCATCAAAATTGAAAACTGTTACATCGGGATAATTATGAGCAGGATACATATATAATCGGTTATATGTTGATCGCATACCAACTAGGCCAGTTCCTGAGACTACACCAACACTGGCTATATCGCTATTTGGTTTTGGTCGAACGAAAAAGCAGGATAGATTTTGACCTTCAATGCTTTTATTTCCTATCTTAACAGAATTACCATCAACTTGAACAGGACTATCAGATAGGAGTTGTTGCCAGGCAGCATTCGTTTCTGAGTTACCGAATAAAATTGTCCCCTGATCTACATATTTTTCTGCATCATAAAGAGTATCCGGAATAATCTCAACAGATCCATTGCCTTGATACCAGAAAGTTTCAGCATCATAGCGTGCTTTTTCATACGACCACTGATTTTCTTGGGGCTCTCCCTGTGTGCTATAAACAAATAAAAAACGGTGATTGAAAGCGCTTTTGAAAGTACCATACCGGTGCGGCCCTTTTAGTCTTTTTAAAGGCTTTTCTATTGTTTTCCATAAGCCCTGATCATCTTTTGCAAACCAAACTTTATTCATCTCTTTTGTAAGCGGCAATGCTTTCAATTTTTGATCATCAATCTGTATTGATAATGTATCATGACCAACTAAATGTCCCAATTTTA
>DATGCI010000321.1:0-4284 GCA_035312185.1 bacterium | reverse complement strand
ACAGATGACACCCATCCTGATGACCTGATCAGAGGCCATATCAATATTCTTGTAAAACGGGCGATGGCCACTGGACTTGATCCAATCAAAGTTCTTCGCATGGCCAGTCTTAATCCAATCCAGCAGTATGATTTAGATGTTGGCTTGCTTCAGGAAAATGATGCTGCCGATTTTTTAATAGTCGATAAGCTTGACAATTTGGAAATTCAAAAAACAGTAATCGATGGAAAAATTGTATTTGAGAAAAATAAGCCCCACATAAAATATAAGCGTACAAAAGAAATTAATAAATTTGAAGCCACAAAAAAACAGATCCCAGATTTTTCAGTGCCTGCCAGAAACAGCAAAATTAATATAATCGAAGCCAGGGACGGTGAACTCATAACAAATCGACTTCAGGAAAAACCAAAGATTGAAAATAATCAAAGTGTTTCTGACGCTAAAAGAGACATTCTCAAAATTGCTCTAGTCAATAGATATCGGAATCAGAAACCTGCGGTGGCTTTTGTGAAAAATTTCAGTTTTAAAAAAGGTGCCATTGCCTCTTCAGTTGCTCATGATTCTCATAATATTCTGACCGTTGGAGTCTCTGACCGGGATCTTTGCCAGGCGGTTAATTTAATTATCAAAAATAAAGGTGGTCTAAGTCTTGTATGTGAAGATGATAATATTGCTGAAATTCTACCTCTGCCAATTGCCGGTTTGATGAGTAATGATAATTATCAAAAAGTGGCCAAAAAATATAATGCGCTCAACCAGTTAGCCCGGAGTTTGGGAACAGAAATGAATGCGCCCTTTATGACGCTTTCTTTTATGGCTCTATTGGTAATTCCGGAAATTAAAATTGGAAATATGGGATTATTTGATGTCAAGAAATTTGAATTCATAGAATAGGGGATCAAAAATGGTAACAAAAAGCATAAAAAGTTTGTCCCTGATCGGTCTTGCTATTATTTTGGTTAATTGTTCTCAAACACCGCGCTATACAATCGAAAACATCAATGAGTTACCAGAAAGTTCAGAGCCTTACGTAGTGAGATCCCATAATGTAGATAGAGATGTACAATTAATCAAATCAAAGGGTTTTGAAGTAATTGAACGAACACAGCGGGAAACCAGAGTTTCACTTCTCGTAGATCGTGCCAAAAAGATTGGAGCTGACCTGATTTTATATCAAAGTGCATCGGAAATTGAAAATAAAGAAGACCGCCCTGAGCCATTTTATAAAAGATCGGGATCAAAAACTAAATCCGTTAACAGTGAAATAGAAGCAGAGAACAGGGACGGAAATGCTTCATTGTACTTTCGGGCGACTTCAAGTTCATGTTATTCTGATAAATTTGCCAAATTGGCAGCTTTTTTAACAAAAGCCAGACCTTAATTGGTATTAATCTGATTTTAATAAGGTAGATCTTAGGTGATTTTTGCGGTCAAATAGAATTTTAATTACCTGTTAATATAAATATTGACAGATTAAATTATTCTTATTACCTTAATAACAGTCTTTGAATTTCTAATAGTTTTGAGGATATATGGTAACAGTCGGAACAGACATTATAGAAGTTGACAGAATCAAAAGAGCAATGCAACGCACTTCAAAGTTCAGGGAAAAAATATTCACCAGCACTGAAATAGAATATTGTAGCAATAAGGCCAATCCCGAACAACATTTTGCAGGAAGATTTGCCGCCAAAGAGGCCTTAAAAAAAGCTATTATGAGCATGCATCCTGATATGGAAACAATTCCCTTTCGCATTTTTGAAATCATTAATGCTCCCAATGGAAAACCGGAAGTAAAAATATTAGAAAATAGCCATTATCAATTAAATGAAAATTACACACTGGAAGTCTCTATTTCCCATATAAAGAACTTGGCAATGGCAACCGCAATTATGGAGAAATTATGAAAGAATATATATTATCAAATAAAGAAGCCCAGGCAGTTGACAATTATACCATGGGCGAACTAGGTTATTCTGGAAAACAATTAATGAAAAAAGCCGGCGGATATGTGGCTATGAAAGTCAAAAAAATGTTAGACCATGTTCCCGGAAGCCGGATTGAAATCTTTTGTGGAACCGGAAATAATGGTGGCGATGGTTTTGTTGCTGCAGGAGAATTGAGCGACTGGGGTGCCCATGTCCATGTCTGGGTTGTAGGAAGCCAAGACAAAATTAGTGGCGATGCTCTTCATTATTATAACAGAATTAAAGACGATAATCAAAATATTGATTTTTTAAAGGAAGCGAAAGACCAGGAAAGAATTCAGGATCTCCATGGCAGTGATCTGATCATCGACGCACTTTTAGGGACCGGTTTAAAAGGCGAAGTTCGAGGCCTGTATGCTGATCTTATTGATATGATCAATAATTCTAATCGTCCCGTACTATCCGTTGATATACCTTCTGGAATCAATGGCGATACTGGTCTTAAAGGCGGAAAAGCAGTCAAAGCCATTAAGACTGTCACTATGGGATTTTTGAAACGCGGTCTCCTTTATAATGATGGTCCTGATTATAGCGGCAAAGTCATTGTTGGTGACTTGAAATATCCTCAGGAAAGTTATGATATACTCGATCACGAAACCTATCTTTTCAAAAAAGAAGATCTTAATAAATTTCTCCCCAAAATTGCTTTCGATGTTTACAAACACCGAATGGGAAAAATTCTCTGTTACTGCGGCTCGCCGGGTATGACCGGTGCTGCAGTTCTGGTTTCCAAAGCAGCCCAGCGTAGTGGAGCCGGTCTTGTTATTAGTGCTATACCCGCTAGTTTGAATACTATTATGGAAATCAAATTGACTGAAGGGTTATCTTTTCCAGTTGATGAATCGGAAAATCATACTTTTGACAAAGCCAGTCTAAAATCCAGTCGTGAAAAAATTGATTGGAGCAATACAATTGTTTTTGGCCCTGGTGTTTCTGGCAAAAAAGAGGTTATGGAATTTGGCCTTGAGCTGGTAAAAACTGTTCAAAAACCCTTTGTAATTGATGCTGATGGCCTTAAAATTTTCAAAACCAACCTTAACCTGCTAGAAAATCTGGATAAACCGATATTAACACCTCATATTGGAGAATTATCCTATATTACCGACGAATCAGTGGCTGATATAAAAGAAAATATAATTGATTTTGGACGCCAATTTGCACAAAAATATAGCTGCATACTTGTTTTGAAAGGCCCCCACACAATCACATTTTCGCCAGAAGGAAAAGCCGCAGTCAATTCTACTGGCAATCCTGGTTTGGCCACTGGCGGAACTGGTGACGTACTAACTGGAATCATAGCAGCTCTGGTTGGTCAGGGATTAAAGCCCTTTGATGCCGCTGCTAGCGCAGTCTCTATCCATGGCGCAGCTGCAGATGAAGCAGTCAAGCATCTTGGCTTTCGTGGTCTGATAGCAGGTGATCTTTTGAAATATATTCCCGAAATCTTTAAGCAATTCGACGAGTTGAAACAGTGAAAAAGTATTTATTACGAGCTCCGGCAATTATTCTAACAATTTTAATTTTTTTAGTTTCTTCCTTTTCTCTGGATAAATTACCAGATACGCGTATCCTATCTTATGACAAAATCATCCATGTAATAGAATATGCGGTGTACACATTTTCTGTAGCCCTTGCGCTGAGTACTTCAAGCAAGGATACAATTTACAGAAATTTATTTCTGATCTCTGTTTCAATAGGACTAATGTACGGTGCTCTTGATGAGTTTCACCAATTTTTTGTTAATGGTCGTAAGTCATCGATTTTCGACTGGTTTGCTGATGCTGGTGGCTCATTTTTAGGCATTTATTTATACAATAAATTAAAAAATATTAGATGGTTGAGCTATGACCCGATTGACTAGGTTATATATTAAAAATTTTGCTATTATTGAAGAACTCGAAATCGAGTTCAAACCCGGTTTTACAGTGATAACTGGTGAAACGGGCGCAGGTAAATCAATCATTATCAATGCTTTGAATTTAACCCTGGGTGAACAGGCAGATATTTCCATGATTCGTTCAGGATGTAAAAGCGCTATAATAGAATGTGATATAAAACTCGAGGATAATGCCCGGGTCCAGGAATTCTTTGATGAAAATGGCATAGAAAATGATCATCACCTTTCCATCAAGCGAAAGCTCTATCAATCCGGTCGATCAAAGGCCTGGATTAATGGACAAAACGTTAATATTGGTGATCTCAAGACGCCGGGTAATTATTTAATTGACCTGCATGGCCAGCATCATCATCAGGCTCTTTTAAAAGAAGATAATCATCTCCCCTATCTTGATAGTTA
>DATGCI010000320.1:0-6434 GCA_035312185.1 bacterium | reverse complement strand
GTATTTTTGACGGGATAGGCTTTTACGGGGATTCCGCTTTCTCCAAACTTACAATGTTTTTTTATTGTATATTTTTAAAGGGATTTAAATAGTATTTAAACCGTTTTTAAACACTATTTAAAATAAAATAAATTAGGATCTAATTTTTTTCAAGGCAGTTTTTACAGATTCCTTTGAAATAGCCGTGAATTTCTTCCACTTTGTGGCCTTTGACCATATTTTGACCAGGCAATCCATGGGGGCAATTAATATCTATATCATAAATACTCCCGCATTCTTTACATAGGAAATGATGGTGGGAGTCGGTAACAAAATCATAGCGGGCTTCTTGCCCGGTAATTGTGAGTTCTTTAATCAGCCCTTTTTCCAAAAACTTGTGTACTGTATTATAGACCGTTGTTTTTGAAATCGTAGGTACTCTTTCACGGATATATTCGTAAATCATATCAGCGGTAGGATGCTCTTTGCTTCCCTCGAGGTATTCGAGAATACTTAGACGCTGAAATGTTGGCTTTACTTCTTTTTCGTCTAATAGTTGTTTTAACTCTTTCATTTTTGTTCCCCTTCCAAAAGTAAATTAAGATTAGACTAGAACTATATCAACATGAAAAATTTTTTATTTAAGCCCTACTGTTAATTCACCAAACACAATAATTTTAATATAAATTTTAAATATAGGGGCAATAAATGATTTGAAGTGTAGCCAAGATACTTATTGATTATTCCTGTCGACTGTGATAATTTTTGTGTATTGTTTTGAGCTAATAATTTTTTGAAAAATGACATTTTAATGAAAAAATACATCTTTCTTCCTACAATTTTATTACTAGTTGCTAGCAATCTTTTAGCTGGCGAATATTTATGGCCGGTGCGGGTTTCCCGCAATTTAAGTGCTACTTTTGGTGAATATCGAACAGGTCATTTTCACTCGGGCATTGATATAAAAACCGATCAAACCATTCATCATCCGGTCTATTCAATAGCCGATGGTTATGTGTGGCGAATTTTGGAAACTTATCATGGATATGGAAAAGCACTCTACGTAAAACTTGATAATGGCAATTTTGCAGTTTATGCCCATCTTGATGATTTTGCCGAAAAAATAGAAAAATATGCTGAAGATGAGCAGCATAGGTTAGGTCGATTCAAGATCAATAAATATTTCAAAGCGGGCCAGATTCCGGTCAAAAAAGGAGAGTTAATCGCCTATACAGGACGGAGTGGAACGGTTCATCCTCACCTCCACTTTGAGATTCGCACTCCTGATCACAAACCAATTAATCCACTCCTTACTAATTTAACCAAGAATGATGACACTGATCCTGTTATCAAATCGATTGCTCTGGTACCATTATCTCCGGTCAGCCTGATTGACTATTCTCCCGAAATTCAGACCTACTCTGCTCGTCGCTACAATTCAGATTACAGGCTCATTCCAGAAAAAATTCCAGTTCAAGGGCCCTTTGGAATTGAAATCAAAACTTATGACATAGTGCGAGGATTGTATAACAAATACGGACCTTATAAAATGGAAATGTTTGTCGATGATAGTCTGGTTTTTCATGTTCAGGCCGACACTCTTTCATTTCAAAAATCATCGCTGATCAATTTTGACAGAAATATGGGGCTGATTGCCAATGGAGATGGTCGTTATATTCGATTATGGCGTTTTTTACCAGGAGAGCAATTACCATTTTACAGAGGAAAGCACAAAGGGATATTGGAGATGCCAGCTGGTGTTCATAATATTGAAATCCGGATCAGTGATTTCAATGGCAACACTTCCCTGTTGAATTTTTCTGTGGAGCAAAATCCAACCAGATTGCCTGGGATTGAACAATTACAAAATAGTAGAGATAGCCTTAATTTCATTATTAAAAGAGACTCAACTTACAATCTTTATAAAAGTATAAAAGCCTATTGGAAACAACAATCCGGACAGAGCAAAAAAGCTAATCTTCGAAATTTTAAAATTGACGGAGAAAAATATCGCTTTACCATTGATCAAAACAGTGGTTTTTCTTATTTGCAATTAGAGACAAGGCCTGTCAATTCATCGGCCAAACAGATTACCTATCTACCTTTTAATAGCAAAGAATTGCAGCCAGGAGAGGTTAAATATTCCTTCATTCAAAATGCAGAGACATTTTTAATCAAATTTAATTGCGAACAGGTTCCCGATTCAATACCTGAATTTTATCTCCACACTTCTGACAATTTAAGACAGGTCAAATTGATATCATTAGGTCCTGATCAATTCATAAGCAAACCAGCTGACTATCGTCTTTGGAATGATGCTTTTGCCTTTGAATTGCGCATAGCTGATCGAATCATTATGCGGGAAATTATCAACCTGACCCATCTCAGCGAAAATCATTCTCACCAAATATGGTCATCGGATTCTCTTTTTACGATCCAATTTGACAAAGAATCAGTCGCCCGCGATATTTTAGTCAATGTTACCAGAGTAGATTCTGAAAATTATGATAAAAAAGTCGTATCTCCCGTCTATCAAGTTGATCCTCCCAATCCCAATTTTCTCAAAGCTGCTGAAGTTAAGATCGCCTACGATTCTACTTTTCAAAATTTAAGTAAGACCGGTATTTATAGTATTGGCGAAAACAAATACAGTTATTTAGATCAAAATATAGATCCTGCAAAAAATCATTTTTCAGCCCGGGCTGGAACTGGCCGTTTTGCCCTTGTTCAGGATCTGGAACCACCCAAAATTGAAAACATTATCCCGGTCAACAAAGCCAGTTATTCTAACTCTCAGCTTAAATATTTACAGGCGGAAGTCAATGATGAATTATCAGGGATAAAAGATGATATGTCTATTTCGGTAAATCTCAATGGTCAGGAAGTTATTTGTGAGTACAACGTCGCAACCGATCGAATTCGATACAAGCTTCCCGAACTGGAAAACGGGCGTCATCATTATCAAATTTCCGTTACCGATAAAATGGGAAATACAACTAGTAAAAAAGGTACATTTTTTATAAACTAAAGACCAGCAGGTGAGTTATGGAAAAGTTAATCAAAAAATTATCAGAGGCAGCTCAAACAGCAGCGGAAAATGCCCATAGCCCTTTTTCAAATTATCCAGTAGGAGCGGCTGTTGTCAGTGAATCGGGAGAAATTTACAAAGGGTGTAATGTGGAATCCAGTTCCTACGGCCTCTCAGTTTGCGCTGAAAGAAATGCTCTGGCTGCAGCAATTGTTGATGGTGCTCGCGACTTTAAAGCTCTGGCCATTTATTCTAAAAATGGGGCAACGCCTTGCGGAGCCTGTCGCCAGGTGATCTGGGATATTTGTGGTCCAATCCCTGTTTATTCAATTGATAAAAATAATAAAATTACCAAATATAGCAGTCAAAAATTACTACCCGAACCCTTTGGAGCCAATAAACTGGAGTAAAATTTAATGAAAAACTCAATTTTAATAGGTATTGCTGGAGGGACAGCCTCAGGCAAAACTTCCCTGGCCAAAAACATTAGTAAAAGTTTCAATGAAGAAGAAGTTTGTATAATCGAACAGGACTCCTATTATCACGATGTTGGACATCTTCCTAAAGATCAGATTCATCATCACAATTTTGACCACCCTGATGCCTACGATTTCGAATTAATGATCGAGCAGCTCAAAGAATTGCTTAATGGCGGAGTTGTCAATGTTCCCATCTATGACTATACCACCCATACCAGAAGTGATGAGACAATTGAAATCACCGGGCATAAAATCATTATTCTGGAAGGAATTCTTACACTTGTTGAAGAGAGACTACGAGATTTGATGGACATTAAAGTCTATGTTCAGGCTCCTGATGATATCCGGTTTATTCGGCGTTTAAAACGAGATATTGAAAAAAGGGGCAGAAGCGTCAACTCGGTGATTGAACAGTATATGGAGACCGTCCGCCCTATGCATCAGCAATTTATCGAAACAACAAAAAAATATGCTGATTTGATCATCCCACAGGGCGGCCATAATGAGGTTGCTATCGATCTACTGACGACTAAAATAAAATCATTGTTAAGAAATCTTAAAATATCTTCATGAGGAAATTTTATGGTAGCTGATTTTCACGGCATTCCATCGGGAATGCAGGAGGTAATGGTTAATCGTGGCAATAAAAGCGGCTGGATAGAAGTAATTTGCGGAAGTATGTTTTCAGGTAAAACTGAAGAATTGATTCGACGCCTGAAACGGGCCAAGATTGCCAATCAAAAAGTAGAGATCATTAAGCCCAAAATTGACACAAGATACTCCGACGAGGAAATCGTATCTCACGATAAATCCCGCATAGAATCCAGAGTCATTGACGACAGTTCGAAAATTTATTCAGTTGTCCAAGATTGCCAGGTAGTAGGAATTGATGAGGTCCAATTCTTTGACAATGGTATTGTGGATGTGTGCCGCAAACTCGCTAATCAAGGCATGCGGGTAATTGTAGCCGGTTTGGATAAGGATTATCGGGGAGTTCCTTTTGAACCTGTTCCTGAACTTCTCTGCGAAGCGGAATATATTACCAAAACTCAGGCTATTTGTATGAAATGCGGTGGCCCGGCCAATTTTACTCAAAGAATTACAAAATCCAGTGAGCGCGTTCTGCTGGGAGCAAAGGATAAATACGAAGCCCGTTGTCGCACCTGTTATGAGCCGCCAGAAGAAAGTTAAGAATCTTTAAAAGGACTACTAGATATATTATGTAATTTTCCTGGAATTAGTGTTTACTTGAAATTAATGATAGGGGATTTTATGAAGAATAACACAGCTTTGAAAATTATTAATCCAATTCTTGGTATTCTTATTCTTAATCAAATTTTCACCGGGTTTTTCCACGATTCAATATCTCATAAAACTTTTGACATTGTTCATAAAGGAGGAGGGGTTCTACTAGCAGTCGGCGTTGTATTGCATCTAATTTTGAACAGAAAATGGATAAAAGCTAATTTCTTCTAAAATAAAATATAATTGGGTTTTTTGACTTACTGATTTATCCAATTTGAGTTGCGCAGAATTATCGACGGAAGCAAAAAATTGAGTCATCCTAAATTTTATTAAATACAAATTTATTATTTCATAATACTTCTATTATTGCTGACTTTAGCCCATTGTGTAATGTTTTTTCACTTTTTTATTAATCTTCCAGGTGCATTGCATTCCAGCGGGAAAAGCCACCAAATCGCCCTTCCCCATTTTAACGGGTTCACCATTTTCTGGAGTTACGACAACCTCACCTTCCAGGAAATAGCAGGTTTCTTTCTGATCATAAGACCAGGGAAATTCGGATTCTTCTTTTTCCCATATAGGCCATTCAAAAACGCCCTGTTGTTCTAGTTTTTCTTGATCAGGATTGTGTTCTACTTGTATTTTACTCATGAGTTCCTCCCTGAGTTTGTTGCTGAAATTGCTGAGCTAGCTGTTTGAATTCATGATCGGCATGCTCATAAAACATTTTATAGGACTCACAAAAATGGCTAACATTATGGTCGCGAGGGTCTTTGATCCGATCTTTTGTGCAGCCGCCCCGGCAAAGCTGTAGCCATTTACAATTTTTACATTCTTCGGGTACATTGAGTTTCATTTCACCAAATTTTTTCTGCTTATCAGAATTGAGCATTTCCAATAGATTATCATTTTTTATATTACCCAATTTCCAGTCCGGCTCTACAAAAAAGTCACAGGAATATACATCGCCATTATGCTCCACAACTACATAAATTCCACACTCCTTTTTGAGAAAACATTCCGGTGCTTCCCGGCCAACATATTTATGAAAAACAGCATCGATCAGACGGATAGAAGTAGTTGGGCGCCCATCTTCAAAGTCGTGCTTCCACAAATCAAATATTGTATTTAAAAATTCTCCGTATTTTTTGGGACTGGCAGAAAAAGGTGCGGCTTTATTGCCCTGATTATCCTGTTCAACTATAGGAATAAACTGCATATATTGAAAGCCCAATTCTTTCAGAAAATTGTAGGTCTCTTCCGGATAATTCACTGAATAATCATTAACGACCGCTAGACTGTTGACCTGGACACCCTTTTCCATAAGCATTGCAGCTTTTTCTTTGACTCTTTGCCAGGTTCCTTTTCCGGCTTTATCTTTCCTATAATGGTCATGGACATGCTGCTTTCCATCGATTGAGAGACCGACCAAAAAATTATTTTCTCTGAGAAAATCAGCCCAGTCCTCATCAAGCAGTAATCCGTTAGTCTGGATACTATTGCCAAAATTTACATTCTTATATTGATTCTGGATTTGAACTGCCTTTTTGAAGAAATCTAACCCCATTAAGGTGGGCTCACCGCCCTGCCAGCCAAAATTCAGATGCCCGGGACTCTGCTGAGCAGCCTGATCAATCATCTCCTCCAGAATTTCCTCACTCATCCGATGTTTCTTGCCCTCAAAAAATTCATCTTTTTCAAGG
>DATGCI010000319.1:0-7352 GCA_035312185.1 bacterium | reverse complement strand
AAGTATAACCTGTTTGGTGTTGCTGTAATGTTCTATCTGTTCAAAGTAATTCTGGAAGGTATGGGTGGAACCGGACAATACATGATTCAGCGTTATTTTGCTGCTAATTCTGATCGTGATGCCGGGCTATTATCGAGCTTCTGGATATTTCTTTTATCTTTCCGCTGGCCCTTAATTGCCGGTCTGGCTGTCTGGGGTGTTTCTTTGACAGGAACAATCACTGATCCGGAAATGGTTTTGCCTGCTGTTGTTCATACCCTTCCGGTTGGTATCAAAGGCTTTATGATCGCCTGTTTGATGGCTGCGGCTATGTCAACTTTTGATTCCACAGTAAATGCCGGAGCAGCCTACTGGGTCAAGGATATTTATCTAGAATATATCAATCCGGAGGCAAGTGAAGATAAAAAAATTCTTCACAGCCGGGGTGCCTCTATAGTAATTGTAGTCGCCGGTCTTTTAATGACTCTTTTAATTCGTAATATTAATGAAATCTGGGGCTGGATAACAATGAGTATTGGTGCCGGACTCCTTATACCTCAACTGATTCGCTGGTACTGGTGGCGGCTGAATGGCTATGGTTATGCTATTGGTATGGCAGCGGGAACAATTTCTGCTATTATATGGAAGATATTTGCACCGGAAGGAGCCCGGGAGTACAATGCCTTTATTCTGTCAACTTCCCTTTCACTTGTGGGAACAATTGTGGGAACATTATTGACCAAGCCCACTGATGAAAAAGTACTCACAGAATTCTACAAAAGAACCCGACCTTTTGGTTTCTGGCATCATATTCGAGAAAAATTTTCCAGTAAATTCCAGGATGAAGTTGCCCGTGAAAATCGTCGGGATATTTTTTCACTTATCATAGCAGTACCCTGGCAACTTTGTCTTTTTATGATGTGGATGATGCTGGTTATGAAAAGATGGGACCTATTTATTCCTCTTTTGATCATAACTGTGATTCTAAGTACAATTTTATATTTTAGTTGGTTTAGACATCTTTCTACTGAAGTGGATACAAGTCAAGAAAAAGTATAAATAAATCAGGAAACAATATGAGTGTAATTTCTGAAGATTTAATCAACAAATTAAACCAAATGGGTTTTACCAATTATGAGGCTAAAGCCTATCTTGCCCTGGTCAAAAATAATCCGGCCACAGGCTATGAGATCAGTAATGTTGCCCATGTACCTCGTTCGGTAATTTACTCAACTTTGCGCAAACTCGAATCCCGGGGCTACGTAACCTCGGTCCATGAAAAACCACGCCGCTATATTCCCCTTTCTCCTAAACAACTCCTTTCCAGAATGGAATCTGATTTCACGGAAAAAATGAGCATGCTCAGAGAAGAATTGATGGATTTCGTCGAGATGCCGGACACAGAAGGTTTCTGGAATATTCGCGGCTATGACAATATGCTTCAAATTTGCCGCTCAAATATTCAGGAGGCTGAAGAGCTGGTCTGTATTTCTGGCTGGAAAAGAGAAATCAATGAACTCCGCGAAGACCTCCTTCAGGCAAAAGCACGGGGAGTTGATATTATCATCTTTTCTTTTAATGATATCGAAGAAGAGTATGGGCGGGTCTATTCTTATGGAATTGAAGAAGAAAAATTGCGCAAGATCTGGAAGCCCAAACTGATCGTAGTTGCTGACTCTGAAGAACTGATCATGGGCTCGGCAATGAAAGAGGAAACTCAGCAGGCCATCTGGACAGAAAATCGAGCAGTGCTCAATATTGCGCTAAACTACATTATTCTAGATATTACCCTCTATGGCCAGCGCTATGATGTTGACATCAGTGAAAGTGTGATGAAATTGATGACGGAAAGAATTGATCACCTCGACGAATTGCTTAAAGAAAAGATAGACAAGGATTAGGTACTCAGTATTCGTAATCTTCGGCTTTGGTATAATGGCAAGAAGTCCTGCGATTTTTTCAAACTGGGAATGTCAAATTTTTTGACTGGTTTTTTAAGATTTCTTTGTAAAATGGAAAATTCTGAAAGCGATTAAGTAGAGATTTCTTTAGTCGATATCGGTAATATAATAAATTTTAACGAATGAATTGATTTAAAATTGATAAAAATAGTCATATGACGAAAATTATTTTATAAAAAGTGAAGATGATTAATTTACATAAAATTATGAGTTTATAAATTGGCACTCAAGAGACAAAATCTGAATATTTCCCAAGATTTTTTAAATTTGACTCATTAAGTGAACGGATATTTTAAAAATGGCACTAAGCAAAGCTGATCTATCAGAAAATTGGAGAATTTCCTATTACTTCCGGGACGGAAAGGGAGAACAAAATACCCCCAATAAAGTAATGGAAAATCGTGTATTACCGGAATTTTGGTTTGATCTTCCACCTTTTGCCAAAATTATTTATACTCGCCAGTTTGTAATTGAAAAAAAAGCCAACTTTGTTGGACTGTATTTTGACAGACTGGAAAGTCCGGCGGAAATCTTTATAAATGATAAAGTTGTCTATCAGCATGAGGGAAATCAGGCTAATTTTAGTGTTGAAATTACTGACTATATTCAATTTAATACTAAAAATCAAATTAAAATAATTACCAGACCAAATGGTAGAGATGGTCGTATTCGAGGGCGTGTTGATCTCCTGTCTAATGACCAGGAAATAAGTGCTCCTTTGGCTTATCACCAGCAAAAATCTCTTGACTATCCTGAGTGGCTATCTAATAGCGTAATTTATGAATTGTATGTGCGGGCCTTTAGCAAATCCGGTGATTTTCAGAGTGTTATTCAGAAGTTGGATTATCTTCAAGAGCTGGGAATAAATTGTATCTGGCTAATGCCGATCTTTCCAGTAGGGGAGAAGAACCGCAAAGGTAGCCAAGGCAGTCCCTACTCAATTCGAGATTTTAAAAGTGTAAATCCAGAATATGGTGATCAGCGCGATTTAAAAGAACTTGTGAAGCAAGCTCACGTTCGGGATATGAAGATTATTCTGGATATAGCCTGCAATCATACTGCCTGGGATAATGATTTGACAGATGAACATCCCGAATGGTTTACACGCGATCATAAAGATGATATAATTCATCCGCCACATACTGACTGGTATGATGTAGCCGATTTAGATTTTAATAATCCGGAAGTTCGAAAATATATGCTCGATGTTCTCCTTTACTGGATTAAAAATTTCGATATTGATGGTTACAGAATGGACGTAGCCGAATTCATTCCCCTTGATTTTTGGGAAAATGCTCTAGAGGAGATGCAGAAAATCAAATCCGATATTCTGATGCTGGCAGAAGGTGACCATCCTCAGCTCCATAGTAAGGCTTTTCATCTTTCTTATGCCTGGAATACCCGGCAATCACTGATTAGAGTGTTAAATTATGAGCAGCCTTTAAAGGCCTTTCAAAGGGTTGTTGAACACGAGATTAATATTTATCCGAAAAATACACTTAGAATGCGTTTTTCTGAAAACCATGACCTGGAGCGTTCACTACAGGTGTTTGGTAAAGAAAAAAGCAAACAGGCGGCCTTACTCAGTTTTACAATTCCCGGTGTTCCTATGATCTATGCTGGACAGGAAATTGGCGCTAAGGAAAATCCATCGCTGTTCGATAAAGATTCTATCAAATGGAAACAAAAAGACGCGCAGTTTATCAAATTTTATCAGAAGTTAATTAATTTACGCCGAAATTATTCTGCTTTTGCTCAGGGAGAAATTAGATTCAAAACAAATTCTGAAGATGAAAGTGTCCTTACTTTTCTGCGCTCTGTAGATGATGAAAAATTTATTATTGTAGCCAATATATCCGATCAGCCAAGATTGGTAAATTGTATGGCTGGTCTCTCCGTTCGACTTAAAAATTTCTACAAAGTTCTAGGGAATAGTAGAATATATCGAGTAATTAATGGTCAGGTAGCCGTGCATATACCCGCTTATGGCTATGGAATATATAAAATTTAATCAGGGGAAAATTATGCGAAAAATTAATGTGTTGATGGTTGTAATTTTGCTTTTCAATTTTTTGTTAGCTCAGGTAATTACCACAGAGCCACCCTATCCTACTTCCAGTGATTCGATTGTGATTTACTTTGATGCGACAAAGGCAGATCAAGATGATCTGGTCGGATATACTGGCGATGTTTATACGCACACCGGAGTCAATACAAATTATGGAGATTGGCAACACGTAATTGGGGACTGGGGTAATAATTCTAACCAACCAAAATTATCAAGAATTGAGACCAATCTGTATAAATTAACAATCGGCTATCCTCGCGATTTTTATGATCTAACGGATCCCAATGAAAAAATCACCGCTCTTAATTTTGTATTTCGCAGTGCTGATGGCAATTCTCAAACTGAAGATATTTTTCTGAAATTGTATGAAGAAGGCGGTGCTGTGACAGCGGTAATTGATAGCCCGGTAGTTTCCAATGACTTTGGTCATCCTATGCGCAATCCTGTCTTTTTGGAGCCGGTGCAGAAACTGGCTTTTAAGGCCAGTGCTGTTGCCGGAGAATCGTCCATTGATTCTATGCTAGTTCTAAAAAATGGTCAACAGGTCATGGCTTTGCAGGATTCAAGTATTTATTACAGTGAGACCATTCCTCAGGAGGGCTATGGTGAAAAAATGTTCAGCATAATTGCCATCGACCAGGCCGGCACCCGCGATACCGCCTACTTTGGCGCTATGGTCAATCCGCCTGTAGAAGATGTTCAGCTACCTGAAGGAGTGGAAGCCGGAATTAATTATCTGGATGACAACACTGCCATCCTTGCTTTGTTTGCTCCCCATAAGGAGTTTATTTACACAATTGGCGACTTTAATGACTGGCAGGTTAATACTTCTTATTATTTAAAAAAGGATATTATCCATCCTGATAGTGTATGGTGGTGGGTTAAACTGGAAAATCTAGAACCAGGCCGTGAATATGCTTTTCAATATTTTGTAGATGGCGAAATCCGAGTTACTGATCCCTATACAGAAAAAATTCTTGATCCCTGGAATGATCAATATATTCCAGAAACAACCTACCCCGATCTCAAATCCTATCCAGAAGGCAAAACCGAGCAGTTAGTTGGAATATTAAACACCAGTCCGCCTCAATATAACTGGCAGGATCAGGATTATCAAAGACCTGATAAGCGGGATCTGGTTATTTATGAATTGTTGCTCCGAGATTTTACTGAGGAACAAAATTATCAAAGTCTGATCGATAAACTCGATTATCTGGATAGTCTGGGAGTAACGGCCATAGAATTGATGCCTGTTTACGAATTTGATGGTAATCTTAGCTGGGGCTACAATCCCTGTTTCTATTTTGCTCCTGATAAATATTATGGGACAGAACTGAAACTCAAAGAATTTATTGATAAATGCCATCAGCGCGATATTGCCGTAATTCTGGATATGACACTCAATCATTCTACAGGACAATCACCTTTTGTCCGTTTATATAATGAAGGCACGTATGGTGCTCCAACTGCAGAAAATCCCTGGTTTAATACAGAAGCCCGCCATCCCTATAATGTTTTCAATGATATGAATCATGAAAGTTCGGCTACCAAATATTTTGTAGATCGGGTTAATAAATTCTGGATTGAAGAATATCATATTGATGGCTATCGCTTTGATTTATCCAAAGGTTTTACTCAGAGAAATTCCGGTGGTGATGTTGAGTACTGGGGCCAGTATGATCAATCCCGAATTGATATTCTGACCAGAATGGCCAATAAGATCTGGAATGTAGATGATAGCGCCTATGTGATTCTGGAGCATTTTGCCGATAATGATGAAGAAAATGAATTGGCTAATCGCGGCATGATTCTGTGGAATAATATGAACTACAATTATAACGAAGCAACTATGGGTTGGCATTCGGGCAGTAATTCTGATTTTTCCTGGGGCTATTATGGGAACCGGGGCTGGTCGGAGCCCAATCAGGTAACTTATATGGAAAGCCATGACGAAGAACGCCTTATGCATAAAAATCTTAAATATGGAAATAGTAGTGGTGATTATGACATTACAGAATTGCCAACTGCTCTGGATCGTATGGAATTGGCATTTACTTTCTTTTTAACTATTCCTGGCCCTCGCATGATGTGGCAGTTTGGAGAAATGGGCTACGATCTATCAATTAACTGGCCTTCTGGTACTGAGGATGATCGTTTAACTGCCAAACCGGATGTCTGGGAATTGGATTATTATCAGGAAGAACAAAGATTGGATTTGTATAATACTGTGAGCGTTCTCAATAAACTCCGTCGGAAATATGATGTATTTACCCATGCTGGACAGGTCTGGCAGGAAAAATTTGATCAACCTGTCAAACGTCTGCGCCTGCTCGGTAATTCTCAAGATGTGGTTGTGCTTGGTAATTTTGATGTTATCGAACAATCTGTGGATCCTAAATTCCTCCATACTGGTAAATGGTATGAATTCTTTAGTGGTGACAGCATCAATGTAACTGATGTGAATGCCAGTATAACATTGCAGCCCGGTGAATACCGACTCTATAGCGATGTGAAAATGGAAGTGGACGTCAATACCAATGCGATTAATAATAAAAATGATAATCTACCAGAAAAATATACTCTTTATTCTAACTATCCCAATCCTTTTAATGCCAGTACAGTTATTAAATATGCTTTACCAGAAGCAGCTCAGGTGCAGATAACTATATATGATCTTTCCGGACGCAAAGTAAAAACTCTTGTTCAAAATCATAAACAGGCCGGAAATCACAGAGTTATCTGGAATGGCACAGATAACTGGGGTAATAGTCTGGCTTCCGGTGTATATTTCTATTCACTCCAAACCTCTGAAAAGAGAATCACCCAAAAAATGCTGTTGATGAAATGAGAATGGATTTGAGAGACTTTGAGACTGTGTGATGGGGAGAATGGAAAAATGGTAAAAGTGATAGAAAAGCAGAAATCAGAAACCAGAAATAAGAGAAACCCTGATGGAAAGAGGGAATTAAAAATTGAATATTAATGAAAACGTGATTGACGAAATTTATAATTCCTGGTTGAAATCAATTAAAATTTTCTCATTGTAAAAAGGTAACTAAACTATCTGGCTACCTGATAGGAAAATAGCGGATGTTAACCGATAACCAAGTAGCAAAATATTTCGCCCCTACAGGGCTCTGGGAGAAGGTGGCAACTATTTTTCTACAAATATGTCGCCCCGCTGGGGCTTTTTTAGCCTGCTAGTTTTCTGCTGTTGTGCTCAATAGAAAATTTCAGAATTAATCGAATTACTTTTTTATGCCCACCAAATAAAAAAAACGGTCATCTCGAACGAATGTGAGAGATCTCCCTGAATGATATAGTGATCGGATGAAAGTGCAAAA
>DATGCI010000318.1:0-7377 GCA_035312185.1 bacterium | reverse complement strand
TAAAAGGTTCAGCATTTGGAAATAGACCAGCTCGGGGAGCATTAGCCCAACAAAATCATGTTAATGGATATAAAGGGCAAAGACTGGTTAATAGTTTTTACAATGGTGATCAATCCACAGGTGTTGCTTCCTCACCTGAATTTACAATTAAAAAAGATTTTATTAGTTTCTTGATTGGTGGTGGCAACTATCCTGGTAAAACATGTTTGAATCTCCAGGTAAATGATTCGATAATATATTCAGCCACAGGAAACAATAGCGAATTTCTGGAATGGAAAAATTGGAATGTAGAAAATTATGAAGGCCAAAAAGCCCGCCTTAATATTATTGATAATTGTCAGGATAATTGGGGACATATCAATGTTGACCATATAATTTTTAGTGATAAACCGGTACAAGCAGCGAAGTATCCTCCCCACTGGGTAGATTATGGCAAAGATTTCTATGCTGCTATCAGCTATGCCAATATACCAGAGTCGGATGGCCGCCGCATCTGGATTGGCTGGATGAATAACTGGCTATACACTCAAGAAATCCCAACTTCACCCTGGCGAAGCGCTCAATCTTTGCCCAGAAAACTTTCACTCCAATCAATAGATGGTCGTCTGCGGTTAATTCAACAACCTGTCGGTGAACTACAAAAATTACGAGGAAAGCATTACAGCTTTTCTAATACTTCTATTAAGAAGGTTAATAATCAACTTGCTAATAGAAATATAAAGGGGCAATGTCTGGAAATTCGGTTAACTGCCCACATGACTGGCAAGGAAAAAGCTGGCATAAAAGTACGAAAAGGAGCAAATCAGGAAACAATTATTGGATATAATGGCCGCAAAAAGGAAGTTTTCCTGAACAGAAAAAATTCCGGGCAATCAGATTTTCATGATAATTTTGCAGAAAAACACTCAGCCCCCTTACCATTATCCAAAAATATCTTGGTATTGCATATTTTTGTGGATCGCTCATCTGTAGAAGTTTTCGCAAATAATGGCCAAATTGTCATTACTGATCGCATCTTCCCGGATTTTGCGAGTGATCAAATTGAACTGTTTGGAGATTTTGGCAATGGTCTGCCTATTCAGTCTCTGGATATCTGGAAATTAAAATCGATCTGGCAGGCAAAAAATTAAATCAGGAAATAAGGAGAATTTGACAATGAAAGGTAGAAAAGTAGCAATATTTGCATCAATTGTGGCAGCCCTGGGAGGTTTTCTTTTTGGTTTTGATACGGCAGTCATCTCGGGTGCAGAAAAATCAGTTCAACATGTTTTTTCACTGAGTGGATTCTGGCACGGTTTCACAGTTGCAATCGCTTTGATCGGAACAGTGGTTGGTGCTGTTTCGGCTGGCGGCCCGGCTGATAAATTTGGACGTAAAAAAATTCTAATCATTATTGCTGCTCTGTATTCATTGTCTGCAATTGGCAGTGCTCTGGCTGGAAACTGGTATTTATTTCTTGTTTCTCGCTTTATTGGCGGAATTGGAGTAGGCGCATCTTCAGTAGTTGGTCCGGCTTACATTTCCGAGATCTCGCCATCAAGAATTCGAGGACGATTGGTTGCACTTTTTCAACTCAATGTGGTGATTGGTATTCTGACTGCTTTTTTCTCTAATTATTTATTGGCCAGTGCAATTGAGAGTCAGGCCTGGCGCTGGATGTTTGGTGTGGAATTTTTTCCTGCTGCTTTGTTCTTTGTTTTAATTTTTCCTATTCCCTTCAGTCCTCGCTGGCTGGCCAAAAAAGATCGGATAAATGAAGCCCGTGAGACTCTCAAAAAATTGGGGGCTCAAAATATAGAAGAAGAAATGCAGGAAATTATGGAATCCTTGAAAACTGACCGGAGACTGATGAAGCCCCGCCTTTTCTCAAAAAAATATTCCTATCCGATTTTGTTGGCTTTTCTGATCGCCATGTTCAATCAATTATCAGGTATAAATGCCATCATGTATTATGCTCCCAGAATTTTTGAGATGGCTGGACTGGCAACAGAAACTGCCCTATTGAGGTCGGTTGCTATTGGATTTACCAATCTAATCTTTACTATCATTGCTATGACAGTTATTGATAATCTTGGGCGCAAAAAACTTTTGATAATAGGTTCTTTCGGGCTCATTTTTTCTCTGGGAATGCTCTCCAGAATATATTTTATGCAGAATTTTAGTGGCTATGGAGTTTTGATCTATCTTCTGATTTTCATTGCTTTCTTTGCCTTTTCTCAGGGATCTGTGATCTGGGTTTTTATTGCTGAAATATTTCCCAATAAGGTAAGAGGAGAAGGTCAGGCTTTTGGCAGTTTTACCCATTGGGCCTTTGCTGCCCTGGTTTCCTGGACTTTTCCCATTATAGCAGAAAATCCCAAAATTGGCGGTCGTTATGCTTTTCTCTTTTTCTGTATAATGATGATCGTTCAATTGATTGTTGTTTGGAAAGTTTTCCCGGAAACTAAAGGCCGTTCTTTAGAACAGATTGAAAAGGATTTGAAGATTAAATAATCGTCCTTTGAAACGTTTTGAAAACACATTTTTTATTTTCTTTCATTATTATCTCTATTTTTAAAAATTTTTTTATAAACACCTTGATTATTTTTAAACTAATAAATATATTCATCTGTTGTTGAATCTATTTATAAACAGGAGACCAAAATGGGGGAAAAGTATAATCGAAGAGAATTTTTAAAGAAAGGTTTAGCTGGAAGTTTGGGAATTGCTGCAGGAACCAGTTTATTATCCCATTGCAGCTTGCCAGCCAACTATCAATGGCCTACTGCCTATTCTAGAAAGCCTTTAAATGAAGTCAAAATCGGATTTATCGGAGTCGGTGGCATGGGAAGTGCTCACGTCCGAAATCTATTAAATATTAAAGGCGCAAAAATTGTTGCAGTTTGTGATATTGTAGAAGATAAGGTCAAAAGGATACAGAACTGGCACAAAGAACAGGGCAAACCTATTCCAGATGGTTATAGTCGTGGTGAGCATGATTACAAAAGAATGTGTCAACGCGATGATCTCGACCTTGTTTATATTGCTACGCCCTGGCGCTGGCATGTTCCTATGGCTCTTGAAGCTATGAATACGGGCAAACATGTGGCTATTGAAGTTCCTGCTGCCACCACTGTTGAAGGATGCTGGAAATTGGTTGAGACATCTCAAAAGACTCAAAAACATTGTTCAATGATGGAAAATTGCAATTATGATAGCGTAGAAATGATGATTCTCAATATGGTCAAAAAGGGACTTTTTGGTGAACTAGTTCATGCCCAGTGCGGCTACCTCCATGACTTGCGGGGAATTAAATTTTCTGATCAGGGCGAAGGTCTCTGGCGGAGAAAACACTCTCGTGAGAGAGACGGCGATCTGTATCCCACCCATGGTCTGGGTCCAATTGCTCAATGTATGGATATTAATCGTGGAAATTACTTCAAATACATTGTTTCTATGAGTTCTAAAACCCGAGGTCTGCCACAATATGCAGAAGAACATTTTGGAATTGACAGCCCGGAGGCCAAAGAAAAATTCAAACTTGGCGATGTTGTCATAACTCTGATAAAAACTTTCAATGATGAAAATATAGTTCTGACTCATGATACAAATTTGCCCCGTCCATATAGTCGTGATATATATGTGCAAGGCACAGAAGGTGTGATCAGGAAATATCCAGATCCCATGATTCACCTGGAAGGCAAAAGTCCCCATCATCAATGGGAAAAAATTGATAAATATATGGATAAATATGAACATCCTCTCTGGAAAAAAATGCGTAAGGAAATGGAAGGAGCTGCCGGTCATGGTGGAATGGACTACCTGGAAGATTATCGATTGATTCAATCTTATTTAAATGGTGTAGAACCGGATATGAATGTTTTTGATGCTGCCATGCTAAGTGCTATTTCTGAACTAAGTGAACGCTCAATTGAAAATGAAAGTAAGGCAATAGAATATCCTGATTTTACTAAAGGAATGTGGAAGAAAAACAGAGAATTACATGTTATGGATATCTAATTCCAAGAACAATAAATAACAAAATCCTGCCATATTATTTTTATGTGGCAGGATTTTTTTAGCTAAGGAGATAAAAAAAATCGTAGGTTTTAATTATGCCCAGAGCTCCAGATAATTCCTGTGAATCAATAAAAATTGGAATCGTTGGTTATGGAATCCGGGGACAGAAAATGGCCCGGCTTTCCCGTCTTAATTTTCCTGAAAATAGAATTACAGCTATTTGTGATCATTCAGAAAAGGTACTGAAAAAAGCTGAGAATGATTTTCCGAATTGCAAAACCTATCCTAATTTTGATAAGATGCTGGCAGAATCGAAGATTGACGCTCTTTTTGTAGAAACGCCAGCACCATACCATGCCGAATTCAGCATAAAAGCCCTTCAGCGCAACATCCATGTTCTCAGCGATGTGCCAGCTGTTGATACAATTTCAGAAGCAAATCAGCTCTGGCAAACTCATTTAAAAAGCTCAGCTATTTTCATGCTCCAGAGCACAACCAATATGTTCGGATATATAGAAAAGATAAAACAGCTGCAAAACAAGGGGAAAATTGGAGACCCATATTATATAGAAGCCGAATATATTCATGATCTTAGAGATCTTTTTGGATCAACTCCCTGGCGTGAAAAATACGAAAATATAAAATATTGCACCCATTCACTGGGACCTTCTCTAGATGTATTAGAGCAGCCCTTTGTGCGGGTATCCTGCTTTGATACAGGAAGCCATGTAAATCAAGAAAAGGGCCAACATGATGCTATGGTTGCCATATTTCAAACTGCTCAAGGTCAGGTGGCCAAACTACTGATATCTTTTATTAATCATTGTCCTGCTCATGGACAGAGATATCGATTTTATTTTACAGATGGATATTTTGAAAGAACAGCCGATTACAATGGCAAATATTCTGGTAAATCCTACTATTATTCCGAAGTAGAACATTCTGATAAAAAATTGCACGATCTAGGAATCGGCGAAGGCCTTCCTAAAAATGCCAACAAAGATAATATCGGCAATCATGGTGGGGCCAATTTTGAGTTATTAAAAAGATTCTACAGTGCTATAGAAAAAGAAGATCAGTCGCCCCTTAGTTTAAAGAAATCTCTCCAGATGACAATTCCAGGCATTTATGCTGCTAAATCCGCCCGGCAAAAAGGCAAAAATATCACAATTCAATATCCCTGGGATTAAAAATCTTATTGTAAAAAATTTTATTTAGTTTTTATTAATAGCCAACAGGCTAAGCAACTATATTGGCAAAAGTCTTCCTATTCTCGCAAAATCTTTATTCCATAACTTTCCTGATCGCGAGGAGGTGCTTCATTCCAATCATTATAGGAATGAGAACCATCAGTTTTAAAATGGACCCGGTAATTACCTTTTTCCAGATAGACGGGACCATTATACATTCGATTCTTGGTGGCGCCACCTGCATGCCCTGTTTTGCGATATGTCATTTCCCAGACAATAACTCCATTATCCAAATTTTCTATCCAGCCAGTATCATACATTCTATGAGCCTTTCCCTCACCAATGGCATAAACTCTGACCTTCCCGTCTTTTTCGATCTGAAAGTCTCTGGAAATTTCTCGGGAATCGCCAACACGAGATATTTCAACAATGATATTCTCTGATTCCAGTTTTTCAGCGTCAAATAGTTTAACATATTCCTCATCTGAATTCTCCACTGGCCAAAGACTGATGCCCCACAATTCCTGCTCATAGGGCGGAGCCTCATTCCAGGCCAAATAGGAATGCGAATCATCTGAAATATAACGTAATATGTACTGCCCTTTTTCTAAGTGGACTATGTCATTGTATTTTATATTTTTCTTATGACCACCAGCTGATTCAGAATTGCGGTCATTAAGCTGCCATATTTTTTCATGAGTTCCTGCTTTTTCAATCCAGCCATAGTCATAGGCTTCATCAATATACTCGCCAAGGCAAATTAATCTAAGATCCATATCTCTGGAAATTTCAAAGCCCTGGGACATATTATCATTATTTCCAGCTCCTCTCAGATCCACTAAGGGTTTGAATTCACCAACTTCCTCAGATACATTATCACTGTCGGATTTTTCACAGGAAACTAGGATACCCCATTTTGCGGGTTCTTTTGGTGGCAAACCATTCCAGCTATCAAAAGCGTGCGATCCATTAGTAACATAACTGACTACATAATCGCCTGCTGGCAATGCTAATTTCTGAAAGGATTCTACATTTTTATCCGCACCACCTGCATGTTGATATAATGTTTCCTGATTCGGCCAGACAACTTTATGAGTTCTCATTTCATAGATTCTGGCATAATCATAGTCCTGCCCCTCTTTGCGTTCACCTGTGTAATGGATATTAATTTCTGTATCTTTTTTCAGATTAAATTTCTGTTTTTTGTATTCATTCCTGTTTACTTCTAAAATTTTTACAATATCATATTGATTGTTTCGAATATCGGAAATACTCTCCAGTGATTCCAGATTTGCATCTTCCGATCTAACTTCCAGGTACAACTTATAATAGTCAATGTCACCTTTATGCTTTATACTTTCAATGACCTCGTCAAAAACTTTACTAAGATCAAAATCTTCACTTTCAACCCCTTCTTCATTATATACAGTTGCGAAATAGAGAGTATAATTACCCCTTTCCAGAGTAATGTCATTATCAAATCGAAAATCTGTATCCTGGTAATAATCTTCTTCATCTTGCAGTGAATTCCAGACAACTTGCCTTGTATCATTATTCAGAATCCATCCGTAGCTGATAATATCTCTTCCAGGACGTTTTATAGCTACTCCTTTCCCATTAACCTCACAATCAGATTTTTCAATAACCTTAAAGCTACGCTGAGCAACTCTTCCTGGCCATTCACCTCTTACCAAAATTGCATCTTGACCAGATAAAGTTGAACCAGCAGATAGCATGAAAATTAAAAATATGACAACAATTTTTAATTCTGGCAGAAACTGCATTTTTATCTCCTTTATTATAGAATCAATTTAATCATTTTTACAGCAATTTTCACTCAATTTTGCTGAATACCTTTAGTTAATTATCCTTAAATCACCCATTTCTTTTCAAAAACCATTTTTTAGAAACATAAAAATTCTATTAGTTGTCATCAAATACAAAAAATTGCTACAAATTTTAAATTTTTAAAAGGTTTTTAAATACTCTTTAAAACAGGTTTAAAATAATAAAATAGCCATGTTATAATCTACTAATAATAATCGATTTCAAATTGTTATTTTTACCTTAAGATCTCGATAATATTATCTATAAATTTTTTATTTTCAATAATTAATCACTTTATTTTGGTTATTTTCTTAATTTTTATAATTATAATTGGTTTTACCTGTTGATATTTTTTTTTAAT
>DATGCI010000317.1:0-3505 GCA_035312185.1 bacterium | reverse complement strand
AATCCGGTATGAGATGCCAGAACAGGAGCAGCTTCTACAATTTCAACATCCTCTGTTATATATTTTTCTTTTATAAAATCAGCATAAAATTGAGCAGTTTCCGGAGCGTCAGCATGGGCTATCATGAATCTCATATTCTTTTTTCCCTGAAGTTCTTTCTCTACCAGACGGGTTAATTTTTTGGGTAGTCCGGTTCTGGTAAAAGCCTTGTCACCATGAACAGGTTGGCCCTCTTCGTCAATTTTAAGAATGGGCTTGATGTTAAATATTTTAGCCAGCATTCCTTTGGCCTTACTTACCCGGCCGCTCTGCATCAAAGTATTAATATCAGGAACAGAAACATAGAGTTGCAGATTGTCTCTGTCGGTTTCAAGTTGCTGGATAATCGTATCGGTATCGTGGCCTTCTTCTATCATTTGAGCAGCCTTTTCAACCAGAAGTCCTTCGGCTACTGTCAAATTTTTACTATCAATGACTTTGACTTTACCTTCAAATTCGGAAGCGGAATTTTGAGCAGCCTGAAAAGCACCACTGACAGGACTGGAGAGATGGACTGAAATAACTGATTTGTAATGTTTGAGGAGAAATTTATACATTTTCTTAAAAAATGCAGGGGAAGGTTGTGAGGTTTTAGAAAGCTGGTCAGTCTGATTCATGCGCTCGTAAAATTTTTCTTTACTGAGTGTGAAGGTGTCCAAAAATTTAGTGCCTTTCAGAATAACATTGAAGGGAATTTGATGGATATTATATTTATCAATAAGATGCTGAGGTAGATTGCAGGCGGTATCTGTGACCAGAGCAATTTGACCGTGCTCAGTATTACCATCAATATATTCAATTTTCATATCATCAACTTTTTGTTCTGCTATTTCCTGAGCAGAACCAGAAACAACTTCCATAGCTTCTGAAGGCTGATTGGTATGAACATGGATGCGGGCAATATTTTCAGAGCCAGCCACAACAATGGAATCACCAAGTTTTTCAAGTGAAGTTTTAATCTGATTGGTATTTAGATCTTCACCTTTGATTAAAAATTCAGTGCAATAGCGAAAATTAATCTCCTCTAGACTTTCGGCAGAATGGTCATCGCCCTCTACATTAAAATCTGGTACGCGCTCAATATCACTGTCTAGTTCTTTGATTTTGCCTTTGGAGATGAATTTGTATATACCTTCTAGGAAATCAACAAATCCCTGGGCTCCAGCATCAACAACTTCAATGGCCCGACTTTCGATTCTTTCCCGGGTGCTTTCCAGTGATTCACGAGCCACTTCAATTCCGTGCTTCCAGAGTTCGACAAAATCCTGTTTTTCTTTTCTATGTTTATAAATTCCATTAGCCCAGTCTCTAATAACGCTGATGATTGTACCATCCTTAGGTTCTGAGAGAGCGTCGTAAACATAATGCACAGAATTTTTTACGGCGTGGCCAAACTTTTCAGTTGTCAATACATGACTATCTTCCATTTCTTTGTAAACACCATAGAAAAATTGGGCGAAAATCACACCGCTGTTGCCATGAGCACCAAGAAGAGCAGCATCGGCAGCAACTTTACTGGTGATTTTTACTCTATCATCGGGATCCTGATTTAAGCCATTGACAATGGATTTAAAAGTAGAAGATATATTCGAACCAGTATCGGCATCAGGGACCGGGAAAAAATTAATTTTATTGAGATGGTCAGTTCGTTGGAAGACTCTTTTGGCTCCCGCCATAATTGCTCTGGATAGTCTTTTACCATCTATGTATTTTATTTTCATCGTTCAAAAACCTCGTTTCTTTTATAGCCTTCAACTTTAACGGTTGATTCTAAAAAATACAAGCATAAAAGCCGCTAAGTATCTTTATTTTTACTGCTGCTAATTAATTTTATTCTGGTCTGGTGTGAAAAGTTGAAGAAAAAAAATATTGCTATTGGTTACATAAATTCGTACTTGAAATGGATAGTCTGAAGCTTTGTTCCATTATAAAAAAGTAAATAGGAGGTGCGGGGAAGCACCTCCTACTTTTTGTCAAACACAGGAATAAGGGGGATTAAACTTTTAAGACCTCTTTGAAGACTCTTTGAAATTCTTTTTTCGGCAGAGCGCCTTTGGCCATTTGAGGTTTGCCATCTTTAGGAATAAAGAGTAAAGTCGGTATGCTTCGAATCCCAAAAGCAGCTGCCAGCTCCTGTTCCTGGCCTGTATCAACTTTGTAAATATCCACTTCATCCTCGTATTCATCGGCAAGATCTTCTAGAATGGGAGCGATCATCTTACAGGGCTGACACCAGTCAGCATAGAAATCGATGACTGCCGGCAATTCGCCTTCAAATTTCCAGTCTTCGTTATTTTCATAGTCAAATACTTTTTCTTTAAAAGTTTGTTTAGTCAAATGTTCTGGCATTTTTGTAATCTCCAATTTAATTCAATTTATAATTCTGTTACAATTTCCTTTATATCAGATAGTAAAGAATTTAAAAGGTTACAAAATAGGCCTTTTTCCTTAAATGTTTATGTGGTTTATAAGATGATGGGGAAGAGTGGATGATTGGATGGTAAAATTAATGGATGGTTGGATAGTTAGATTAATGATGTTTGGATGATTGGAAGAAGGATGGTTGGATGGGATTGGAAGTGGGGGCAGTGGCCATTTAAATAAATCTACCAAGTGACAATAAAATTTTTGCTTGGTAATTTAGGTAAATGGTCAGGGAAATGAGTTATGGATAATTTTTTAAAGTTTTTGTCTTGTTTTTCTAGTTTGAGTTATAGCCTGATTTTCTTAAATTCACTGTTTTAAAAAACTGAAAAATGAAGAGGTGCTTTAATGAATGTTTTAACTTTGAATTCCGGCAGTTCATCAGTCAAATATCAATTAATTCGACCTGATAAAAAAGAGGTTCTCTGTTCCGGTCAGGTGGAAAGAATAGGTATTGATGGAACCCGCATAGTTCATAAAACTGATGGTGAAAAAATTAAAAAAGATCTGGATATTTCCAATCATAAAGGTGCTATTGACAGCATTCTGGAAATTATGACTGATGAAGAAGTTGGCGCCCTGGAAGGACTTGATGAAATCGATGCTATTGGTCATCGTCTTGTTCATGGTGGGGACAAATTTGCTCACTCCGTTTTAATTGATGACGATGTTATGGAAACTTTACATGAATGTAAAGATTTTGCCCCTCTTCACAATCCACCCAATATCAAAGGCGTAGAAGCTGCTGAAGAACGATTACCCGGCAAACCCAATGTAGGCGTTTTTGATACTGCCTTTCACTCAACTTTACCACCTGAAGCCTATTTATACGCAATACCCTATCGCTATTATCGCGAAGAATCAATCCGAAAATATGGCTTTCATGGCACTTCACATTATTATGTTGCCAAAAGGGCAGCCCAAATGCTGGAACGGGATATTGAAGATATGAATATCATTACCTGCCATCTTGGGAATGGTGCTAGTGTTGCAGCTGTAAAAAATGGTAAATCAATAGATACTTCTATGGGATTCACTCCTC
>DATGCI010000316.1:0-4659 GCA_035312185.1 bacterium | reverse complement strand
ATTTGCAGCTTTAATCCTATTCGTTTTTCTACCTGACTGGAAAGATAATTTTTTAACTTATTTTTGCTATAAGGTGTATGAATAAAAATAAAAGCAAAAATTGTGAGCAGAACAAAAATATAAAAAAGGATGTATAATGATATTTTTACTGGTCTTTTCATAGCTAAAAATTAGTTTAATATAGGGGAGAATCAAAATTTATCATTGTCAACAGCCGAATTTGGAGTCTATTAATTATAATTGCAGCTCTAGATTAGAGGATAAAAGCATTTTCAAAATGCTCTATTTTTGTCTTTTTATAGTTTAATTGAACAACAATCACATCAAATCGGCAGTCCATTTCCGGATGAGGATTTTCGCAGAGATAGGCTTCAGCAATTTTCCCCAGCTGATTCATTTTATTTTCATCAACTCCGGTTTCATCAGGTTCATAATGACCTCTATGAGTTTTAACCTCCACAAAACTTAAAATGTTTCCTTTTTGAGCAATTATATCAAGTTCACCGAATATTCCACAATGGTAATTCCGTTCTATAATGGTGAAATTTTTTTTATGTAAATGCAGGGCGGCCAGATGCTCACCATAGGTCCCAACCACCCGATTATTTTTACTTTTCAACAAATCTTTATAGGGTTTTTTAACACCTTTGAAGCTTCTTCGATGAATAGGCGTTGGATAATTATTTATAATGGCCTCCCTGTGAGCCTGAGTTCCATAGCCTTTATGCTTTTTAAAATCATAGCCGGGAAAAATAGTTTCATACTCCTCCATCAAACGATCGCGAAAAACCTTGGCAATGATTGAAGCAGCTCCGATTGAATAACATTTTTTATCACCTTGCGGGATTCCTTTATTTAGATAGATCTTGTCAGGTAATCCTCGTCCATCTATTAGGAGAAAATCGGGTTGAGGTTTAAGACGGGCAACAGCTTTGCGCATGGCTTTATAAGTCGCCTGAAGAATATTTATCCGATCGATTTCCCGGGACTCCACAATACCAATACCAACTGATTTCGCTTTTTCATTGATTTGATCGTAGAGTAAATCTCTCTTTTTAGCCGTTAATTTTTTAGAATCATTGATTTCATGGATAATATCTTGTTTCTGATCAAAAATAACAGCGGCAGCCACTACCGGACCTGCCAGAGGACCTCGCCCGGCTTCATCTATTCCTGCAATATGAGATTTCCCCTGCTCCCAGAGAACTTTTTCATAATATAATCTATCCTGATTTTCGTCCATATTAATTTTTTCCACTAACTTTTCCAATCTCTCTATATTACTATAATATAGGCTGGAAATAAAGATTTAAATACTATAATTGCAAAATTTAATTAAATAAACTGAAAATTGTTAATCAAGACTATTAGAGAGCGATAAGTCGGAATCAAAACGTACTTGACCTTTTGATAATATTCCGCAAAGCAAAATTTGTGAAATATTGCCGCATTTTAAAGATATTAAAATAGTCTATAAGTCAATCCTTATAAGCGGGATTACTTACATTATAACTCGAATAAAATCATTATCGAGTTCCAGGTGCATGGAGTCAAAAGAGACCACTTTTAATCTATGATCAAAGCAACCTTTCTTCAGACAACCGATTACTGTTCCTTCCTTAGGCAGATCAATATGAAAAACAGGTGAAGAGCAGGTGCTACACTTTTCACCTTCTTCAGTTAAAGAAACACCACAATGGGGGCAGAAAAATTCCACAACTTCGCCGTCCGGAACATCGACTTCAGATTTGTGCTTATAGCTGCCATATTCAGGATCTAGATAGATTTTTCCTTCTTTATCTTTCCACTTCAGATCAACCATAATGGAATCCATTCCATTGATCTTAACCTCATCATTCATCAAATTACAGCCTTTTGGGCAATGAGCGTGCTGAACATCGACCACCTTATCATATTCAATACCTTTGAGCTGAGAAAAAATTTTGTTTTTTAAATCATCAGTCATTTTTTCTTCCTTTCATTGCGAACAGATTTATATTCTGTTCGATTATTTTCTTATTCACTCTCTTCATTAAAAATTCTGCCAATGCTCTGTAATTCAGCAGAATGCAGATCGGCAGTAAGTTTTCCAAAAGCACTATAAAGCTGCTTCAAATCCGGATAATTATCAAGTAATTTTATGTGACCTTGGATAGTTTTTAGATCTTTGCGAACAATTGGGCCGGTCAAAGCACTATGAATAGACAAGTCCCAGGTATTAGCGGCCTGAAGGGAGAGTGGTTTGAGGATATCCTCAGCTTCGTGGGGATCAAGGCCTTTTTCTTCCAGCAAATTTTTTGTGGCTGCTATCATCACCGAAGCATAATTATTAACAAAAACTGCTGACAAATGTATATATTGCTTTTGTTTGCGGCTGATTACAATTGCCTTTCTGCCAATCAAATTTCCAATCTTCTTTAGTTGCTCAGAAGCCGGACCTTCACAAGTAAAAACTGTTTTCGGGATAATATCGATACCATTTTCTATATTAGGAATACTGATAACTGGATGTAAACTACCAACTATAGCACCTTTCTTTTGCAATATTTCCAGAGTTTTTGAGCTGTGAAATCCAGAAGTATGGAAGATGACAATATCATTTAAAATCTGACCAGATCCAGATATTTTTTCAGAAACTTTCTCAATAGCGTCATCAGAAACGGATATAATGTACACATCAGCATCAGTCAGATCTTTGATTTCAGTAGTATAGTTTTCAAAATTGATATAATTTTGCGCTCTCTTAAGGCCAGTTTTTGATCTGTTCCAGACAAATTTTGGCTGGCAGCCAGCCATTTCTAGATTTTTAGCAATCGATAGACCGGTTTTACTGGCCCCAATTAATCCGAATGAAAAATTTTTAGCAAGCAAATTTTCTCCTTATATTCATTCATACAAAGCAGCAGACAGGTAACCAACTACTCTATCGCGGCCTCCAGCTGTATCACCAGAATTTCTATAATCCAGTTCAGCAAATTTTGCCTGCCCTGATTTACGAGCATATTCCATAAGTACATTAATGGGAATCATACCACAGGCTTCCAAAGACCTATTCTGATGGGCTTCAACCAGATCATCAATATCAAAATTTTGGAGTTTCTCGATTAAATCTCTATCTTTCTTAATTGCCACCCGATAAGAGTGAAAGTGAGAGAGATCGGAGCTGGCAATTACTGTAAAGTCCTGCTCCATTTCAGATAAAGCAGCAGACAATTCCAGGATATCCTGTTGACCAGCATTTCCAGCCATGATTGGAATTAATTTGAAATCATCAACTACAGTTTGTAGAAAGGGTAATTGAATTTCCAGAGAGTGTTCCTGTCTGTGACCTTTTATACTTTCTTGGACTGACCCAGTTTTATGCAAAAGATCTTCGATAAAATCCTTATCCAGAGGAATCTCGCCAATTGGCGTTTCATAAGAATCACCGGGATAAACGGAAAATCCATTAATATATTCACGATGACTGGGGGCAATTACTACATATTTTTTGCTTTTATAGCGGGCAATTAAATCATAGCCATAAGCAGCTATTTCACCTGAATAGGGATACCCGGCATGAGGAGAAATTATCCCATATAATTTATTTATATTTAAATCTTTCTGGTCAACTTTATCCATATAGGTCTTAATTGAGTCTTGAATAAGTTCCGGAGTTGCCGGATAAAATTGTCCGGCCACACTGGCCTTTCGAACTTTTTCACTCATCAATGGACCTCCTTTATCATTATATTATTTTTATTTATTAATCATTTTTTAAAAATAATAACTCTCTGATGTTCCTTTTAAAGGTAAATATACACGATAAAAATTGCAATGGCTGTATTTATTAGTTTTATAATCCATCTCTCAATTCTCGATTTATTTATGCAGCTTTGAGGTTTTGTAGAGCATTTTTAAATCTTTCAGAATTCTTGTATATCCACTGCCAGAAAAATCACTATTTATTAATAATATGATTCTTAAAATACTTTTTGAAGCCCTAGATTTTGAACAAATTTCTATGTGGAAATAGATACTTATATATTTATTGCAGTAATTGTCAAAGTATTTTGAAATAGAAGTTAATTTTTCTCATTTATTTTGTTGCTTACAAACTGAATAGCTTTCAGGATGGTATTCTCTTCTACACTATCCAGTACTGTTCGAAAATCTAGAACCACCTGATCATTCTCAATATGGCCTAGAACAGGAGTCGTAAAATCTCTTAACATAGCGCTTATTTTCTGGGCGGATATAGACCTAGATTCCAAAGCCAATCCTTTGGAAGGAAGTGATGCTTGCGGCATTGATCCGCCTCCCACTGCGCTTTCACAATCAACAACATCAATATCTAAATTTAAATTCAACTTCATAAGACGGTTTAAAAGCAAATTAATTCGCGATTCTATATTTTTTTTCTTCTTTGCCAGCATTTTATAGGTGGGATTGGTCTCAGTCAGTTTTTCTTTGTCCAGGAACAATCGCAAAGTTTTCTCCAGAGCCATGTCAGTCAATTTTCCAGCTCGCACCATTCGAGAAAGAGGATGGCCTTTGATTTGCTGAATATATTGTTTTTTACCCACAATAATTCCAGCCTGAGGGCCACCGATCAGTTTATCACCAGAAAAACAGACCAAATCAGCGCCTGCTTCAATACTGTTACCAGCAGTTGGTTCA
>DATGCI010000315.1:0-11584 GCA_035312185.1 bacterium | reverse complement strand
TTTTTGAGTAGAAGCCAGAAAGAAGTCAATGTTCCAGTTGTCAATTTCTGCCTTAATTCCAGCAGCAGCAGAAACAGCATCAACCAACCACATTACATCAGGATATTTTTCTTTAACTTTGGCAATCTCTTTGAGAGGATTGGTAACGCCGGTGGAAGTTTCATTGTGCTGGCAGGTAAAGACATCGTATTCACCGCTGGAGAGATATTCTTCTACTATTTCGGGTGTAACTGGATCACCCCAGTCAATTTCAATCAGATCATAGGGGATGTTATTTTTTTTAGCAATATCTGCCCACTTATTGCCAAAGGCACCAATAGAAAAAACGGCCACTTTCTTGGTGGTCAAAGACCGCATAGCCGCTTCCATGAGACCCAGTCCTGTAGAAGTAGAAAGCAAAATTTGGTTGTCGGTGTAAAATACTTTTTGCAATTTTTCAGAAATTCGTTTTTGGAGTTCTGTAGCTTCTTTCGATCTGTGTCCGATCATAGGTGTTGAAAAGGCCTCCAGTACTTCCGGTCTCACATCTACCGGCCCTGGAATGAAAAGTTTTTTGTGTTCCATGGCTTACTCCTTTATCTTGTTTATTTTGAGTTATTCGATAAAACTTTGTCTTTAGTTATTGAAAACAAAAACAATACCAGATGCTATACAGATTTTAAATTGAAGTTAATTTGCCACAATTTCAAGATTTTATATCCCTCATTTTATAAAAGACGACTTCAAATAGCTAATGTTTCTCCTGATCCAATCCTTCAAATCGACTGAAATTTATTTATTATTCAGCTAAAATAATATCTTCAATTTAATTTTTTAGAAAATTTATTTATTTCTACCGATTAATGGTTGGGTTGGTGAGAAATTATTAATATTTGGACTTTTATTTTTTAAAACAGAGAAATTTTCGTCTGCCAATTAAATATTATGCAAAATGTAATTATTGATCTACTTTAGCAGAGCACATTTTCCTATTCTGCTTTGTCCACCGGCTATAATTCGATAAAAATAGATGCCTGAACTTAGACCAGAAGCCCGCCAGGTAATTGTATGATAACCGCTTGACAGATTTGTTTTCTTAATAGTTTCGATCTGTTCTCCGTTTAAATTATAGATATCAATAGTGACATCACCGGATTCGGGAAGTTCAAAAGAAAAATTAGTAGAGCTGTTGAATGGATTTGGGTAGTTAGCGTGCAGTTTAAACTCTTCCGGTTTTTTTATTTCTTGTATAATGTTTTGGTAGGGTGAGCCATATATCTGGACATTATCGATATAAATTCCTTCGGTAGAATCGGCTTCATCGCTTTGCATAATAAAACGAACTCGGGTAATCTCACCAGGATTGAGGTGGTCTTCTAATTTATAATAATATTTAACCCAGTCGCTCCAGGTTGGCAATGTACCTAGAGCCCCTCCGCTACCTATGAAATCTAAAGTTTTCCATTTGTCACCTGTCTTGATCTGAACATACATTCCATCAGTTCCATAGTTTGGGAATTCATACCAGACGTAAAAAGAAAGCCCAGAACCTTTAGCTACAGTAATAGGTTCTGTCTCAAGATAATTGCTATCTAGATCAGGTGGATAACCATCTCCGGATTTGTTTCCAGCATGCCAGGAATACTGGCCACTTAATGCTCGGCGGTCTGAAAGATGCCACACATCTGATTCTCCTGAGATTGTCCAGTTATCGGGACCCTCCTCCATATCATCAAAAAAGCCAAAATCTCCTAATTCGAGATTAATGGTGTCCTTTATTGAAACAGGGCCTGGTTGGCGTATTGTGATCAGGATTTCCGGGAAAGCCGGCAATTCAATATTTTGATCAATCTGAATTTCAATATTACTGGTATCAGCTCTAGCAGGAGCAAGTCCAGTAATAGCTTTTGATGTATCACGGATAGTTACCTGTTCAGAAAGACTTCTCAAATTAAAATAACCACTATATTCTTTGCTCCCCCAGTTATAAACAACACACCGGAGAATTGGGGTATATTTTTTCTGATCATAGTTGAGGTAGAAGGAACTGAGTCGAGGTTGGGGAGCCTGAGCCTGAATAACAAGCTTTTCCTGTCCCTGATTTTTATCTTGTACTATCCAGTCATGTTGCAAAATGAAATTTTCATCGTCTTCGGGAAATTTTGAGAGGATAAAACTAATTGAGTCTTGTATCAGCCTACTCTGTCCGGCCTCCAGACCTGAGAACGAGTAGGTAGAATCTATTATTTGAAAATATGAAGATAGCGATGTTATCTTGCCTTGAGTAGAAGTAGCATCTTCATCGCCAACATTTTGGATAATTAGATCCAGATTTGATTTTTGTTCTAAAATCTCTTCGGATGCAAACTCGGGATAAATTAGACTATCCACTTTAAGATAAGGTTCATTAACCTTGATAGGATATTTCTTTTGAAGAGGTATGTATCCTTTATCTGTAATAGTCATGATTACAGAGTCAAGATTGTTGATTTCAAAATCAAACTCAACCTGGCCATCTGATGAAGTATAACCTCTTTCATAAATACCATTCTCCTGCATCAGACATACTCTGACCCATCTAAGCGCTTCATCTTTATGAGTTACTGTAATTCTGGTTTTATTTTTACCATAGGAAAAAGGTTGGGAGAGACTAGCGTCAAATTCTTTGGGAGTGTCGATCCATACTGCCATTTCCGGATCCCCTAATAAATTCAACTCATACTGGCACCAGCGATAGACATTTTCCTGGCGGGAAAGAGGAACATACTTACCTTTGGCAAAATACAGAGCAGGTCCTGTTACCTGATTTTTGTCTTCAATTAGTTCTTTAAAAAAGGCTTGATCAAAACGGTCTGAATAGCCAAATAAGGGATTACCGGGACTTCCCCAGCCGTAGCGGGAATTTCCTATGAAAGCAACTCCCCCTCCATCAGGATTGGTGAGAAAATGTTCGGCAATACAGTCTCGATCAAAAGCGGCTGGCCAGCATCCAATTGAAAACAGGACGGGATGAACAGACTTGTTTGTCAAATTATCCATATCATTAATTGTGAGGTATTCACCGCCTCCAATCCCCATAGTTGTGTACCAGGCATGACCATTATGATTGATTATATTGACGCCCTGGTTAATTGCATCAATAGACTGTTCAACCGTGCCATTCCCTTCGCTTTCGTATAATTTTTGAATCGGATCAAAGCGTTCAGGAACATATACAGAATCAATAAAATCTTTGCCAATACTGGAATCGGTATAAGGATCGTGCCACAGAATCATAGCCAGAAATAACATATCGAGAGTTTTTTCCCTATCAGGATTTTTTATGTATTTTAAAAGTTTGTTGAGCCAGGCCTGGACTTCCTGGCTGTTTTCCACTGGTGCCCGACCAAGCATAACTTCAGGATACATGTCAATATTATCTTCAACTTCACCATATATTCCATCCTGATCCTCATCCCAGCTGCCATCAAGATCAGCATAATAAAGATCGCAGGGAATATCATTGGCATCTGATGGGCCATTAGCCTCACTGTCAAAGGCAAATGCATAACGGGGAGGCACAATCTTAGTATCACCTCCTAATAAAATCCAGCCCGTACGCCAATTTTCTCTGGCAAATTTGATAAAATTGCGGATTTTTGCTGGTAGGTCTTCTCCTTGATAATTGGCTTCGATCGAGTCAATGGTAACGATTTTAGCCCGCATTCCTTTTTGCGTCTTCCATTTTGCAAGAGGACGAAAATCATCGACAAGTTCCTGCGAAGTAATGATTACGTAGTAATATTCACCGGATGAATAGGAATCTTGGGCCGCGGCTAGGCTTGATTTTTGGAAATCGATATTGTTAAGGTTGCGAATCAAATCTGGACTAACAGGTGTTGCGATAGGTTTGGAAAGATTGCCAGCAGATGAATGAAATAGTGTGATCTCAAGTTCCTCAATCAGTTCTATTTTTTTTGAGGCAGGATGATAGATGAGGGGAAATATCTGGAGACTGGCAATTCTGATTCCAGCTAAATTTCCAGAGGATAGAAATTGTGCAGCATTTTCGGGAAACGGCATTTTGGAGGAATAGGTTGTTGATTTGGCCAGAGATGGCTGAATGTTTTTCTGGGAAAGTATATATTGTTTATCACCAGGTAAAATATTATAATTTCCTTCCAGCGTATCGCTATTGATAATTGTTATTGTAATACTGTCCAGTTTTTGGCCGGTTGGCAATTCATATTGATAAATATCAAAAGGTATAGCCGGTTCGCCCGGTTGCTGCAAATTATCAAAATCTTTGTATCGAATTATGTCATAATTGCGATAATGCTGAAAAGTCATTCCTGTTCGCTGGAAATGAAAAGTACGAGTTTCCGCAGACAGTCCCAGGCTGATAGATAGAATTAACACAAATAGGATCGATTTCCATTTCATATTTAGGTTCACTCCTTTTGACCTTTTCTACTCCATATTATTAAAAATACAACAGAATTCATAAAAATTATTTGGTTGACACCAATTAAATCCAGAAAGAAGTTTAATTCTTATTGTAGAAACTTTACACAAAATTAGCTTTTTATGTTTGAGTAACTCTGATTTTTTTAGTATTTTTGGGGGTAAATATGATAAAGACTCTTAGGAGATAAATATGGATAAAAGAAAGTTAGCAGTAATGACAAGTGGAGGAGATGCCCCTGGCATGAATGCCTGCGTGCGTTCGGTTGTTCGCACTACTCTTCACGAAGGACATTCTATCTTTGGAATATACGGGGGGTATGATGGCCTGATTAATGGAGAACTAATGCCGCTTAATCGCCATTCGGTCAGCAATATTATCCAAAAAGGCGGTACCTTCCTCAAAACATCTCGAAGTGAAACTTTCAAACATAAATCAGGACGTAGAAGAGCTGCTGAAATGTTAAAAGAGTGGGATATCGAAATCCTGATTGTTATCGGTGGAGATGGTAGTTTTCACGGAGCCCATTATTTACATGAGGAACAGGGAATCCCTGTAATTGGAATTCCTGCTACTATTGACAATGATATTTATGGAACCGACTTAACGATTGGCTATGATACAGCTGTAACAACAGCATTAAATTCTATTGATAAAATTCGTGATACAGCCGCTTCTCACAATAGATTATTTATTGTCGAAGTCATGGGCCGTAATGCCGGTTTCATTGCTCTCGAAGTTGGTATCTGCGGCGGAGCTGAAGAGATCCTTGTTCCAGAAACTAAGAGTGATCTCAAAAAACTGGGGGAGGAGATCAAAACCTGGTCCAAAGCCGGTAAAAAAAGCAGTCTGATAGTTGTTGCTGAAGGAGATGATTTAGGTAATGCCAACACAATTGCTGATAAAGTCAAAGAAGCTTATAATATAAAAAGCCATGTATGTGTTTTAGGTCACACCCAGAGAGGTGGCAGTCCTACAGCCACTGATAGAGTTTTGGCTAGCAGATTGGGCTTTCACTCTGTAAAGGAGGCCCTTGCTGGACAGGAAGATATTATGGTTGGCTGGAAGGATAACAGCCTGAATACTATACCTTTACCTGAATCATGGGAAAAGAAAAAGCCTCTGGATCAGGATCTCATGGACCTCTATTCCGTGCTTAGTTCATAGAGCCTTTTCAGCCTAATCAGAAAAATATTTATTGGTAATTGTTGTCTATTTCGATTTTACTTCCTACATTATCCAACCAATCTGGACAATTAATTTTGTAATCGGACTATTTAATTTTAGGTTTTGACATATGCCAGGTTACAAGTGCGCCATTAAAATCTATATATAATGAAATTTTATCCAAATAAAATGCAGTAGATTAGACAACGAAAAGGCTAATGGTTGATAATATAAAAATTAAAAAAGCCTGCAAAACCCTACTGATAGTATTTACCATACTGGCAACTACTTATAATATAATTTTTGCGGACTCCAGGGAACAGGTGAGTGGCAAAAATTTTGTACTTGAAAAGAAAATTGCGGCTTTGATTGACAGCTCTTTTCTTTATCTAAATTCTTCACGCGATACAGCTCTGGAATTAACCAGACAGGCGCTTAAATTGGCCAATAAAAATGATCTGGACAAGTCTAAAAATGACGCCTTTTATAATTTAGGTTATCTATATTATCGTTGGGGAGAACAATCTCAGGCTCAAAAATATCTTCGCAAATCTTTGAAAATTAGTCAACAGATTCAGGACTCTGCCGGAATTGGTCGGGCTTATAATAGATTGGGAAATTCAGTTTGGTTTCAAAATAAACAGGTCAGAGCAAAACAGTATTATGAAAAAGCTCTTGGAATCCAACAAAACCTGAATAATCATCGTGAAATAGGGCGCACACTCAACAATCTGGCCAATGTGGCCCGGCAATGGGGCAATTACCAAAATTCAATTAGTCTCTACCTTCAAGCCCGGGAACATTATCAAAAAGCGGATTTTACAGAAGGATTGGCCTGGCTTAATTTTTCTCTTACTTTGTTGTATAAGAAACTGGAGGATTATGATAGCGCTCTAAAATCAATAAATAAGGCTCTCGGAATATACAAAAAATTAGTAAAAGAAAACAAAGATAGTTCCGGGATAATGATCTGCTTTGGTCAGCTCGGAGATATCTATAATATTATTGATCAACCGAGAAAAGGCCTTGAATACCATCTCAAAGCTCTTGAACTGCGTAAAAGATCGGGGGTAAAAGCAGCAATTGCTGATGGATTTGCCGGAGTTGGGCAGACCTATTATTATCTGGAAAAATATGACAAAGCCCGTCAATATTTTAAGCGCTCCCAGCAATATAAAAAAGAGGCTGAAATTAAAAAAGGCCAGGATACCAATCTAAAATTTTTGGCCTACATTGCCAGCCAGGAGAACAATTATAAAAAAGCCCTGTCCTTATTGCAGAAAGCTCTAAAAATAGCCCGAAATGCCAATCAAAACATTTCTGAAAGAGACATATTAAAACAGATGTCGGCAGTATATAAAAAACAGGAGCGCCACAAAAAAGCATGGAAAAGTTACCAGAAATATGTGCAATTAAGGCGCGATCTGCTGGGAAAAGAAGTTTCCAAAAAAGTGGCCTCAATTCAATTACAAAATCGGCTTGACGAACAGTCCCGGGTCAATGAAAGATTAAATAGACAAAATAAGATAAAAGAATTGGAATTAGCTCGCCTTAGAATTCGCTTTTATCTTCTCATTGTTTTAATTGTATTTATTATTTCAGGTATAATTTTTACTATCCATATCTATCAGAAAAGACTTCAGATCAAAACTTTACAGGAACTTATCCCTATTTGTCCAAAATGCAAAAAAGTGCGTAATGATGAAGGCTATTATGAACATGTTGAGCAATATGTTTCTGAGCATTCCGATGCTCGATTCAGTCATGGAATTTGTCCGGATTGTATGGAAGAACTCTATCCGGAGTATACGAAATCGAAAAATAAAAACAAACCATGAAAAATTATGAAGAAATAAAAATTATGTTTAAATGGAGAATAGAGCACAACTGGTTTTTCAGTAAAATATTCAGGTTGGTTCTTACTGGCCTGATTATGCTGATTGGATTAGAACTTGAGGCCAATCAAAGCCAGCCCCAAGCTTATGAAAAACGGATCCAAACTTTAATCGATAATTCCAACAATTATTTTGACACAAAGAAGGATAGTGCGAAACTTCTGGCTGAACAGGCCGTCCAAAAAGCTAAGTACCACAAGGACTCTTTTTTGGTTGGGAAAACGCTTTACAATCAAGCCTATTTATACTACCGCTGGGGTGAAATGGATACTGCTAAGCTATATCTAGATTCTTCCCTAAAAATCCGCAAACAAATTCAGGATTCAACTGGGATGGGCAGAACAATGAATTTGCTAGGTAATGCTCATTGGTTGCTTGACAATCAATTACAAGCCAGGCAATATTTTGGACGGGCTCTGGATATTAACTTACAATTAAAAAATCATGTCGATATTGGCAAATCTTACAACAATCTCGGGAATCTATATAGTCGTATAGGAGAATATCAGAAGGCTATTGATTATTTCCTGGAAGCCCGTGATCATTATCAAAAGGCTAATTATCAGGAGGGTCGGGCCTGGCTGAATTTTTCTTTGAATTTGCTTTATAAACGCCTGGAAGACTACGGAAAAGCGCTGGAAAGCATTCAGAAGTCATTGCAGATCTATCAAAAAATTTCTCAAGCCAATGGCGATAGTACCGGAATTATGCTCTGCTATAACCAACTAGGTGATATTTATAGGTTGATGGGGAAACCTGAAAAAGGTCTGGATTACACTCTCAAGACACTGGCTATGCGCCGCAAAAGAGGTCCACGATCCAGTACTGCCGATGCTTTGACAGGTGCAGGAAAATGCTATTATGATATGCGGCAATTTAACAAAGCTGAAAAATTCATGTACAACGCTCTCGAAATCAGGCAAAATAGTAATACTCCTTCCGGTTCTGAAACCAATCTCAAGTATCTAGGCTATATTGCTAATGCCCGAGGTGATCAGGAGACTGCTTTGAAATTTTTAAACGAAAGTCTGGCACTTGCTGAAAAACGCAATATGCCAATTACACAGAGCGAAATATTAAAGAAGATGGCTCAGATTGTAGCTGAAAAGAAAATCTACAAAAAAGCCCGTCAACTTTATAAACGCCATATAACAATTCAGGATAGCCTTTTCAGTCAAAAAGTCTCCCGCCGGGTTGCTTCTTTGCAATTGCAGCAGAAAATTGAACAACAAAGGGCAGAGAGCAAAAAATTGATCCGCCAAAATAAAATCCAACAATTAAAATTAGAGCGGGCCCAAAATTGGCAATATTTGATGATCTCTCTGGTTGGTTTATTTATTGTAATAATTGTTTTAACGATCTACCTTTACAAAAAAAAGTTGCAGATCAAAACTCTAAAAGGTTTGATCCCGATTTGTAGTAATTGCAAAAAGATCAGGAATGATGCAGGTTATTATGAACAGGTAGAGCAGTACATAGCCAAACATTCCGATATGAAATTCAATCCTGGCTTATGTCCCGAGTGCAAAGCAGAACTGGAATCCTCTGATCAAGATTAGGGCCCAGCCTAATATTATGGCGATTAATCCTTGACTTGCTCATCTAATTAAATTAATCTTGTTTTGTTGCTATTCTATAGGAGTGGAGAATTAAATGGAAAACTGTATTTTAATTGTTGATGATCGAAAAGTATTTCGCTCTGCTATCAAGGATATCTTTCTTGATAATGGTTACAATGTGCTAGGAGTTTCAAGTGGTGAGATGGCTCTTGAGAGGGTAAGGCATCGTGATATTAATGTTGTGATCGTGAAACCAGAATTGCCCGGGTGGTCAGGCTTGAAAACGCTTAATAAGCTTAAGGCCGAATTTGAAGATCTCAGGATAATCTGTGTTGCCGATCATCTTGATGCTGAAACCCAGCAGCAATACCTGGATCGTGGTGCAGAAAAAATAGTTTCCAAAATGGATTTTTTTGGTAAAACCGAAGATTTTATCCAGAAGTTATTATTTGATAAAAATCCTTGTGATCGGAATTAATACATTAAAGCAATCTATCATTTTGTTAACTCGATGAAATCATAAAGTTTCTGGATACTATTTGTTGAAATTTTGTTAAGAATATTTAACAATTGTTGGTCATTTTTGTATTCAAGAGATTCAACAACTGTGCTGAGACTATCCTCATAATCCTTTATAAAACCAGTTCGACTATTTTTTAACCGGTCATAATTTTCATCGTAATAATCGCAGTATTCAATTATTTTTACAAATAAATGCTCAGAATTGTTCTGGTAGGGGTTTTCAAATTCTTTATATTGGTTCTCCAGAGCGATTTGCGGTGAAGAAAATTGCTGCAATTCGGAAGGAAATTTTTCAATACTGAAATAAATAGGAATAGCCGGCATACTACAACTTCGCCCCGGAGCCAGCCACAGGACTGAATTTTCCTCTAAGGGTTCCTTCGGTGTGAGTTGAGCAACAAATCCGTATTTGGTTGCCCGAGTACATATTGGGCGGTTTTTATTAGTGTGAATGCTGTCTTCATTACTGGCCGCCAATTCGGTATTCTCATAATGATCTCTAAGAACTTTCATCAAATCCTGGCGCGATAATTTTTTCCTGGGCTGGAATGAAAATGGCAACCGTGTGCTCGAATCAATTTCATATTGCTTTTCCGAGAGTAGATTGACGCCCCGTCCCATTCGATTGACATTGGAAGGATGATCCAGACCGGCTCCATAAACCTGCCGAAAGTTGAATTCTCCATCTTCTTCAGGATCATACCAGCCGCGCTTTTTAGCATAAGTGATAATATCATCACTGGCCAGATAATTGAGCGTATCGTTTAGGTTTATATCTTGGATAGTGTAAAAATTGGGAATCACGGCAACATGGTCGTCTGGAATTCTTCTAGCCACCCAGCGGCGGCCTTTGACAACGGCCATGATCCAGGCTTCAGCTGTATCGGCAATACAATAGCTGCGACCACTGGAATAATAGCCATATTTTTCTACCAGATGACCACCAATTTTGACAGCTTGCCGGGCTGAATTTGCCCGCTCAGCCATTAAGCGTCTTAACCAGTATCCAATTCCACCGTCAGTAAGATCAGATCGATCTTCCCTTGAACGACATCCGTCTGAGGCAATGACAACACCCTGATCATTAAAATAGCTGTCAGAAAAATCCAGACCTGGAATTTGAAGCCAAACATAGGCATTGCGCTCCACTTCCTGAAGCAAACGAGCACCATTTTTTAAGGTAATAGAATCCTTTTCTGTGAAATCCTGGCTTTTGACCTTATAAAAATTGACCACCTGCTGACCGTAATCATCCTCATTGTGAGCTAAAAGCACACAACCAGATTTAGTTGCCTCTCTACCAGCCAGAATAGTAAAACAATTAAAATTTTCGGCTCTGGCCAGAGAAAAAATCAATAATAGAATAAGAAAATATTTAAATTTATTCCGCATAGTCTGATCCCTCCCAACTTTAATGATTTTATGGTGGGTAACTATTTGTCTTTAGGCTTTTTTCCGAATACTTTTAAAGAGTGGAGAACCTTCTCTTCACCGCGAATTAAACGGCTGACATTTTCTCGATGGGTATAAATAATAAATAAAGGAATGATAATGCTAAAGATAAAGAGGGGCAGATCAGAAATTCCATTAAGAAAAAAGACGACCACAGGCAGAGTAATTGCTGCCAGCATCGAGGCCAGAGAAACAGTCCCAGTGGAAGTTACAATCAGGATAAATACACCCAGGCAGATCAAAAAAATCAAGGGGTAAAGCCCCATAACCATGCCAGCACCGGTTGCTACACCTTTGCCTCCGCGAAAACCGGCAAAGATAGGATAGGAATGGCCCAAAATAGCACTAACACCGGCCATTATCTGAAGGATAGAATGGGAGATATCGGGCAAAGCACCTATCTGTAAACTGGAGATCAACACTGTTGCCAGCGTTCCTTTGCCAATGTCAACAATAACTACGATCAGGGCTGCTTGCCAGCCAACTATTCGATATACATTGGTGGCGCCGGCATTGCCGGAACCGTGGTCGCGAATATCAATACCTTTGAAAAGGCGGGAAACAAT
>DATGCI010000314.1:0-2041 GCA_035312185.1 bacterium | reverse complement strand
AATTCGGCCAAAACAAGCATTGTGCCAGCAAAAAAGATGAAAATTATTGAATTCGGTGGAAAATAATGGTGGTTGCAGAATTGTTGTGTTTGAGGATATTTCAGTTCAGTATTGTTGCAAAGTTTGTTGAAGTTTTATAGTCTGGATTTTCAAAGGAGATTATGAAATATACAGCAATTCTAAATTTGGAATTGAAACTGAGACTAATCGAGACTGATTTTATATGAGGTGCTGATTTTCTATTGGCAACATTATGGTGAATAGTTCAAACTCTTGATTCCCTGTTATTCAATGTTGTGAGATAGCGCTTGTTTATGCCACTAAAACTCCTTGAGAACACAGCAATACCCACAAAATTTTTTGATAACAGTTTTTGTTGGATTTGATGAGGCAAAATTCAGTTCAACTGGTGTCCGGTGGGTCCAACTCGAGTCCACGTATCATAAAATCTAAGAGAGTCTCCCAACTGTCAAAATAAAGGTACCTTGTCAATGCTCTAATGTCATCAAAGAAAGTTTGTCGTGCCGGTAGGTTATCACGAATCAATTTATATTTTTTGTCAATTTTTTCCAATGTAGTGTGGAGCAGAAAGGCAAGGAGATTGAAGGTCATCAAAAGAGAGGACAAATGTGTTTTGCCATGTCCAAAATTATGAGCTAGATGGTACCCCCTATTTTTCAGGACATTATTATTTTCATTTTCCACTTTCCAGCGAGCCCGGCCATCTGCCACAATCTCACGCACATTTTTTTTGTTGATTTCAAAATTTGTTCCAAACGCATTTTTATAGATAATTTTCCCATCTGACAGGGTCGTTGTAACTTCACACCAATTGATGTGTAATGCATCAGCTGCATCTTTCAAAGGGACTTGGTTTACAAACCGATAAGTGTCAAATTCATGTCTTTTGCCTGTCCATCGTTTAACAGTAAGCGTATCAATATCGTTTGAATTCAGTCCATTTATCCATTGGTACAGCGTTTTATGCGAATCCGGTTTGCAGACTAAAATAAAATCAAACCCTTTCTCCAGAATCAAATTGCACAAGGGCTGTTTGCAATACAGGTCATCTCCTAATATGGTAAAGCCAAACTGACTATACTCGGATGAATACTGCCGTATCCAACGTTTCGCTGCAGTGTTTTCACAATCTTGTTTTTCGTGGCCATCTTGTGGAGTTATAAATTCCGGCTGTAGTGGTATGACATTATTATTACCAGGAGCTGCAATTACAGGAGTAATCGCCGTGTGGTAATAAGTGGTGGTTCCATTGCGGTGCTGCTTTTGATTGCAGTTATCACAATGAATTGAGTTTGAAGAAAAATATTGAACACCATCGAGTGCCAATAATAAATTCCCGTTATATGAGCGAAAGGCACCAATATCTCCCCGCTCATTGAGGCCATGAAAGATGTAGGAAAATACAGGAAATAAATGGATCGGAGATATCGGATCTAATAGATTTTTGATCTGGTTATCACTTGGTATATTTAAAACACCAAACAAAGACTGGGCGTTATTTTTTCCCTTTTTTTTCTGCATCGCTTTTTGAAAGGCTAAAAATGAAGGGCTCTGGGTAAAAAAGACGGAGAAAGCTGATAATGCAGCGTCTTCTACCGTATAAGTGGTATTAGCCCCGGTCCTAATATCAGGAAGATTCTGAAGTGTCTTCCTGAAAAAATGAATAATTTGGTCGAAATTAAACCCTTTCATACATAATAGGAGTATCAAAGAATGACCAAGTTGTCTATAATTTTTTTTAAAGCATCAATAATTAATCCCCGTTATTTTGTTTCTGCTGAATTTAGGATAAGGTCTATGGCCAAATTTAGAATTGCTGTAGCCGGACCTGATATTTGCCATCAGAGCACCAGACTTTGCATCCTTCCATGGGGTGTCCTTGTCCCAAGCCCGCCCCTGGTGGTGTACTGTGCCCGGCCCGAGATCTTCCGGGGCCTGTTATCGTAACTTTTTTCAGGAAAGAAACAGTTCACCCGTGTAGGATTCTGTCATCCTGGCATGTCTGCTGGCCCCTCTGGAT
>DATGCI010000313.1:0-17475 GCA_035312185.1 bacterium | reverse complement strand
GTCGGGCCGTAATAATGGCTGCTGCATGTTCACCAATATTACCATTGATCAGGATTTTATCGCCTGATTCCAACTGATTGACACCAAAATTGATCGAATCAGCCAGGTGCCCCATTCCTGTTGTATTAATAAAAATTCCGTCGCAAGACCCTTTTTCAATAACCTTTGTATCTCCAGTCACGATTTTTACATTTTCTTCATCTGCAGTTCTAGCCATTGATATAACAATTTTTTCAAGATCATCGATAGCAAAGCCTTCCTCAATGATCATTCCGCAAGAAAGCCAGGCTGGATGAGCACCCATTACGGCCAGGTCATTTAAAGTTCCTGTCACGGCTAATTTACCAATATCTCCACCAGGAAAAAAGAGGGGTTTGACTACGTGAGTGTCAGTTGTAAAAACCGGCCGCAAATTTTTTCGGGGTAAAATTGCTGAATCATCTTTTTGCTTTAAGATTGGATTGTCAAAATGTTTGACAAAAACATCATTAATTAGTTGATAAGTGTATTGGCCACCACTTCCATGGGCTATTTTGATTTTATCCATACTATCCTATCGTTTAAATGATTCACTTTCTTATTTTTGATAATGGTAAAAAGCGGCGCAGGCTCCTTCTGAGCTGACCATACAAGGCCCTTCCGGAGTCTCTGGCGTGCATACAGTTTCAAAAAGAGAACAATCAGTAGGTAATTTAGCACCCCGCATAATTTCTCCACAAATACAGGCACTATTATCCTGAAGTGTTTCTATTTTGATGTCAAATTTCTTATTTGCGTCAAAGCTTTTATATTTTGGGCGAAGTTGTAAACCACTATTTGAAATTTCACCTAGACCCCGCCAGATCGCAGAACTATTTTCAAAAACTTGCTCTATAGCCCGAAGAGCTTTTAGATTGCCCTCTTGCCTGACACTGCGCTTATATTGATTTTGCACTTTTGGTTTTTCTGTATTTATCTGATTAATAAGTTGATATATTGTGGCCATTATATCGACGGGTTCAAATCCGGAAACTACACAGGGAACTTCATACTTTTCAGGAATGAAGTCATAGATACCAGTTCCTGTAATAGTTGAAACATGACCGGGACAAATAAATCCATCGATTCTAACATCCTTAGCTTGCAGGAGAGCTTCCATAGCGGCTGGCATTGTTTTATTACCTGGAAGTATAGAAAAATTATCCAGAGATTGTTTATTTGCTTGAATTACAGATGATGCTATTGCAGGAGCTGTAGTTTCAAATCCAACTGCCAGGAAAACGATTTCCCGGTCAGGATTTTCTTGGGACATTTGAATGGATTCCATTGGAGAATAGCATATTTTAATATTGTCGGGAGTCTGGCGATTATCTTTTAGGCTTCCCTGACTGCCAGGAACTTTGACCATATCACCAAAAGTAGCAATGATCACATTTTTTTGTTTGGCAAGCTTGACTGCTTTGTCGATATAACTTTTTTCCGTCACACACACAGGGCAACCCGGCCCGCTTATTAGATTAATATTTTGCGGCAAAAGATCACGAATTCCGAATTTGCAAATAGCGTGAGTATGACCGCCACAAACTTCCATAAAATTTACCGGATGACCATCAAACTCTGTCTGTATTTTATTTTTTATACTTTTTATGATAGAAGCATTTCGGAATTCATCTATATATTTCATTTATAAAAAATTTCCTCTATAAATCAATTTTGTGAATTCTTAACTATCCTTATGGGGATCATTCTCGATCTGATACTCTGCAATCTCCCGCCAGACATCCAGCGATTCCTGGGCTGATTTCTCGTCCATCTTTTCAATGGCAAAACCAGCGTGCACAATTATATAATCGCCAACTTGCAGGTCTTCCATTAAACCTACATTGGCAGTGTACTCTGTGCCCCCCACTTCTGCAAAGGCTGTATCACCTTCAATTTTTTTCACTTTCATTGGAATTGCTAAACACATCCTTTTATCTCCTCAATTTTGCATCGGCTATTACAGTCTGTCCCAGGGCGATTCCTCCATCATTAGCTGGAACCTTATTGTGCCAATATACTTCAAAATTTTTATTTCTTAGCAAATTTACCAGTCTATCCAATAAATACATATTCATAAAAACACCACCACTTAACACAATCCGATTAATATTTTCAGACTGCCGTAATTCTAGCGCAGCTTTCAGCAGAACACTGGCTAAAGCATTATGAAATTTTAATGAGATTGTCTCCCGGGATACATTATCAAGCACATCCTGAACAATTTGCGGAAACATTTCATCCCATTTTATTATCATTGGTTTTGGGTCACTGTCTATATACATTTGATAGGATTTATTGCTTCCGGTTGTTATTTTTTGCTCCAGTTCAATAGCAGCCTGCCCTTCATAATTGATTTCCTTTCGAATTCCAGCCAGTGCTGCAACTCCATCAAAAAGGCGTCCGCAGCTAGAAGTTAGGGGAGTATTTATTTCCTGCTCTAGCATTTTTATGATCAATTCCAGGTGGATATCATTATCAATAAATGGTAACTCAAATTTTTTCAAATCTGATCCATAAATAGAAAAAAGATAAGAAACAGCCATTTCCCAGGGATTATGGATAGCACTTATTCCACCGGGCATTTTTATATAATCAAAATGAGCTAGCCGCCTGTAATCAGAAAGTTCAGCAAGCAGTATTTCACCGCCCCAAATTGTGCCATCAGGACCTGCACCAGTGCCATCCAAAAGGATTGCTATTGTAGGATCAGTTATCTCATTCTCCACCATACAGGAAACAGCATGGGCATGATGATGTTGAATTGCAATTCTGCTGATATCTCCGTCATAATTATTAGCATATTGTGTGCTCAAATAATCGGGATGTAGATCGTGAGCAATAATTTCAGGCTGAACTGAAAAGACGTTAAGAAAATGTTCAATACTGCTTTCATAGGAGTTTAAGGCCGCTAGATTTTCAAGATCACCAATATGCTGACTCAGCCAGATATCATTCTGTTTGGCAACTGCGAATGTATTTTTTCTCTCTGCACCACAGGCCAGAATTGGTTTATTTAATTCATAATTAATATTGATGCTCTCAGGCACGAAGCTGCGTGACCGCCGGATAGGATATCTTTTCTGTCTGAAAATCCGATAAACAGAATCATCACAGCGCATATGGATATCACGATTGTGCAGACAGTGGTAGCTTGCTATCTGGGATAATTTTTCTAGCGCCCTATCATTATCAACGATTATCGGTTCACCGGAAATATTCCCGCTGGTCATGACCAAAGGTTTGTCAAAGTAGTGAAAAAGTAAAAATTGGATTGGATTGTAAGGCAGCATTACGCCCAGGTAATTATTATTAGGCGCAACAGAAGGAGAGACACTATGTTCTGCTTTCCTTTTTAATAATACGATTGGCCGGGTAAAGCTGATTAGAAGTTGCTCTTCATCGTCACTTACATGGCAATATTTTTTTATTGTTGATATGTCTGGAAACATAAGAGCAAAAGCCCGGTCAAAGCGGTATTTATTATCACGTAAGCGATTCACAGCATCATCATCCAGAGCATTACAGGCCAGATGAAAACCACCATTGCTTTTTATGGATAGAATTTCACCTTCCTGTAATAAAGAAGCCATTTTTTGGAATAATTTTTTTGAATCTTGTGGAGAATTACTGTTGTTCAGAACATGCTTGGCATTATCATAAAGTTCTAGTTTGGGCCCACATTGAAAACAGGAATTAGGTTGAGCATGAAAGCGTCGATTGGGAGGGGCTTTGTATTCAGAGCGGCATTCCGGACACATCTCAAATTTGCTCATAGTTGTGGAAACTCGATCATAGGGCATTTTTTTGGTAATGGTAAAACGAGGGCCACAATTTGTACAATTAATAAAAGGGTAAAAATAGCGGCGATCATTCGGATCAAATAATTCTTTTAAGCAGTCCTCACAAACATTGAGTTCAGGAGGTAGGTGAGTGTGCTGGTTTTCTAGACTTTTGCTGGGTTTGATCTGAAATTCGCCATAGGAAGGCTTCTTTTTTGATAATTTGTTGCGCCGAATTGAAGTTATCATACTTGGAGAGGGAGCAGAGTCTTGAATCTCAGATTGAAAATCAATAATATTTTGTTTACGGCCCTGGACTTTTATTTCCACACCCTCGGAACTGTTGAACACATAGCCTTTTATTCCATATTTTTTGGCAAGATTATAGATAAAGGGACGAAATCCCACTCCCTGAACAATTCCCCTTACTATAATTTGATATGTTGAATTCATTTTTTAATATTAGACAATTAATCTGATTAATATAAAGATTTATTGTGAGAATTGTCAACCGAAAAAAATAAAATGTTGGCAGAACAGTTCTTATAAAAAATATTTTGGACAAATAATTTAATCTCTACAATTCAATGACAAAAAAGCCCTTCGGAAAGGGGCACTATCCGAAGGGCGGGCGGTATTAGTCGAGGTAAGTGAAAAAGTCACATATTCTGAATGAATTCAGCACCTTTTTTGATTGCTTTTTGGTTGATTGCTTCAAATTTCTTCTTTTTGAGAACATCACCAATCGATTCCATGACAACTTCTTCAGAAAGAAGATCAAGTTTTTCATTGATAGCACCAACAATGACCATATTGGCAACTCTTGTATTGCCCAGGTCATCAGCAATCTGGGTCGCTGGAATTCCAATGGCCTCTATATCATCTCTTTCAGGTTCCCTATCTACAAGAGAACTATCATAAAAAATAATGCCGCCAGTAACAACATTATCTTCAAATTTATCAAGTGAAGGACGATTCATTGCTACCAGCAAAGTAGGTTCGTCCACCAGAGGTGTACCAATTTTGCGAGAAGATATCTTCACGCTACAATTAGCAGTACCACCGCGCATTTCAGGACCATAGGAGGGTAGCCAGCTAACTTCATAATCATGACGCATACCCATTTCTGAAAGTACAGTCCCCAGACTCAAAACACCCTGACCACCAAATCCGGCGATCTTAAAATGCTGGCGGACTTCTTTATCTTTGTATTTTTGGATTTTATCAAGGTCAATAGCCTGGTCTTCAACATTTAAAACATCAAGAAGGTCTTCCTCTTTAACATCTTTACGAGATCTATCAACGCCTTCAAAATCTTCGGATTCATCTTTTTTGATTCCCAGAGGGAAAATTTTCTGCTGAACTTCTTTGACCCATTTCATTGCTTCCGGTCCCTGTTTGCGCAGGTTAGAAGTACAGGCTGCCAGGGCTTCAACAAAGGCAAATCCATTGCCCTCGATCTGGATTTTGAGAGCTTTGCGAACGGCTTTACGGGCATGCATGATCGATTTCGTATCAGCCAGCATAACTCGCTCTACATAGACTGGAGCATCGAGAGTTGCAATGATCTCGCTCATTTTTACCGGATAACCTTCATTGAGAATGTCTCTACCACGAGGCGTGGTTGTTGTTACCTGACCTTCCAATGAAGTAGGCGCCATCTGTCCGCCAGTCATACCGTAAATAGCATTATTAACGAAAAAGACAGTCATACCTTCACCACGATTGGCAGCGTGTAAAATTTCCAATCCACCAATAGCAGCAAGATCACCATCGCCCTGATAACTGATCACAACGCTGTCAGGATTGGCGCGTTTAGCACCAGTACCAACAGCCGGAGCACGTCCATGAGCCGCCTGAATATTTCCAGTATGAAAATAGTAGTATCCAAAAACACTACAACCCACCGGACTGATAAAAATTGAACGATCGCGAACACCAAAATCTTCAAGTGCTTCTGCTACTAGTTTATGAAGCACACCATGTCCACATCCGGGACAATAGGTGGTGTTCTTTTTATCAGAACCTGGCTTCCTGTAATACTCATCGTAAAACGTCGTTGATCTTGTTAATATATTCTTTGCCATAGATTACCTCATTATCTTGAGAACTTTTTCACGAACTTCATTAATTGAAGGCACATTGCCACCCATACGATTATGAAAATGAACCGGTTTTCTACCTTCTACTGCTAATTTGACATCGTCAAGCATCTGGCCATTATTCATCTCTACTACCAGGAATTGTTCTGTTTTGTCAGCCAGATCTTCTATCTGCTTTTTGGGGAATGGGAAAAGGGTTTTGGGGCGGAACATTCCGGCTTTGATACCTTCATTACGCAATCTTTCAACTGCTGACTGGACAACCCGCGAGGCGATTCCAAAAGCTATTAGAACAATATCAGCATCAGTAAGATGAAGTCCTTCATAGCGAACCTCCTCTTCCTCCATAATACTGTACTTTTTCTGCAATTTTTCATTATGAGCCTCTAGATCATCATGGTCAAGCTGGATTGAGGTTACCAAATTGTCAGAGGTCTCCTCAGTACCTCGTACAGCCCAGTTTTTTTCAGGTTCATTAATGGAAGGTTGGCCAATTTCAACCGGCTCCATCATCTGGCCGGTAAAACCATCTGCCATTATAAAAACTGGATTGCGATATTTATCTGCTAATTCAAAGGATATTTTTCCAAAATCAAACATCTCCTGAACTGAATTCGGTGAAAGAACAATCGCCTTATAATTTCCGTGGCCACCGCCTTTTACAATCTGATTGTAATCACTCTGCTCCGGACCGATGTTCCCCAGACCAGGTCCGCCTCTGACAATGGAAACAATTACACAGGGAAGTTCGGCACCTGCACAATAGGAAATGCCTTCAGTTTTCAAACTAATACCCGGTCCCGAAGAGGCTGTCATAACACGAACGCCAGATGATGCTGCTCCGTAAACCATGTTGATTGCTGCAATTTCACTTTCTGCCTGTAAAAAAGTACCACCGGCATCAGGAACGTATTTTGATGCTGCTTCAGCAATTTCACTGGCCGGCGTTATAGGATAACCATAATAGGCCTTACATCCGGCAAGAACGGCTCCTTTTACCACTGCCTCGTTGCCTTTTAAAAATTGTTTTGCCATGTTTCCTCCTTATTATGCTCCTTATGCTGGAGTATTTTCAGTTTCGATTTTCTTCAAACATTTTGTGCAGTAATAAGTGTCAGAACTTTCATCTCTTCTATATACTTTGTGTTCCTCTTCGCAATGGGGACAATATTTTGTTTCTGTGATTTCCTGCCAATCCTTAAATACGGTGATTGCACCCGGTTCGGGACAGGCATAATAACAAAATCCACATCCAACACAACCTTCGCCTTTATAGGCTGCCGGGTGGTAACCGTGAGAATTCAAACCATCGGATTGGTACAACACATTGGAAGGACAGGTTTCTATACAGATACCACATCCTTTACATTCCTCTACATTTATTACTACGTGTCCTTTTGATTTACTCATTTTACACCCAATCTATTTTTTTGGTTAATCTTTAACTTGTTTGTAAACTTTTTCAAAAATAGGAATAGCACCTTCAATAACTTTGTCTTCCACACAAAATGATATCCTAAAATATCCTGGTTTGTGAAATCCTGTACCAGGTGTTGTAAGTACTAATTTTTCCTGTAGCATTCTGGTGAATTCTAGATCATCGTCAATAGGTGAGCGCGGAAAAATATAAAAAGTGCCTTCCGGTTCAACTACATCGTAGCCAATCGAATCCAGAGCATTATAAATCCTATCTTTGCGTGATTCATAGGTGGCAATATCAACACGAGCATCCAATACCTGAGGAATAACCCGCTGCATAAGAGCCGGTGCGTTAATGAATCCCAGAGTTCGGTTGACCATATTGGTTGCTGCAATCATATCTTCGAGATCGTCTATATTCGGACTAATGCTCAAATAGCCTATCCTTTCTCCTGCTAGAGAAAGGTCTTTGGAAAAAGAATAAGCCAGCAGGGTATTGTCATAGTATTTAAATGGTGAATGGTATTTATGATTATTAAATATTATTTTTTTGTAGGGCTCATCAGCCAGGAGATAAATGGTATGTCCAATTTCTTTAGATTTTTCTTTCAGTATATTGGCAAGTTGCTCAAACAATTCTTCAGGATAAACACGCCCGGTAGGATTATTAGGAGAATTGATAATGACAGCTTTAGTCTTTTCACTTATCTGATTTCCCAAACTATCCAGGTCTGGCAAAAGTCGATCTGTAGTCTCAGCCATGACTTTGACGCCCTGATGATTATCAATATAAAAATCATATTCAACAAAATAGGGCTTAAAAACGATTACCTCATCGCCGGGATCGAGAATTGATTTTAGAGCAACATTCATAGCGCCTGCCGCTCCTACAGTCATCACAATGTGTTCCTTTTCAAAATTGAGATTACTCTCTTTTGATAATTGTGCTGCGACTGCCTCTCTGGTTTCTGCATAACCGGCATTGGCCATGTAGCCATGAAGAAAAGATCCGGTTTTGGCGGCTTCCTTTTTGAGAACTCGATTGAATTCCGGTGGTGATTCCAGATCAGGATTGCCCAGTGAAAAATCAAAAACCTTATCTTCACCATATTGCTCTTTGAGCTCGGCGCCCTTTTCAAACATTCGTCTTATCCAGGATGATTCTGCCAGACTTCTCTTCAAATTTTTTGATATCATATATCTAATTACTCTTTGTCTAGTTTATCAAAAACATCGGAGTAAGCTTTACCATAATTGGAAAGTTCTTTTAAAACCAGAGTTAGCATTTTTAGAACAGTTGATAGGCCTACTACTGGAATGGTCATTATTAAGGTATCAATGATCTCATCTTTTGTTGCCCCTGCTCGAATTGCTTTAGGGATTATGATCTTGATAGCCTCAGGGGAAGGGCTATTTATCTGAATGGCAAGATTGATAAGTTGACGGGTTTTCTCATCCAGGTGGTCACCAAGTCCATTAATAAGCTTTTGATAATCCTTAAAAACTTCCTTGCGCTCCTCCATAAGGTAGGTCAAACCGTCTTTATCAAGATCTTCCCATTTAAATTCCTCGTCCATTATTACTCCTATTATTTTAACAATCTGATATGATTGGTAAATTTATTTATCTCTGTTACCGATTTTCTCAGTCCAACCATGAGTATCCTCAATATCTCTAACTTGAGTCTGAGTTAATTGTTTGTATAGTTTTGTTGTAATTGGACCGGGTTCTTTGCCGTCCGCATAAAAATTGTAGTCCTGGCCTTTGTATCCAATCGTACCAATGGGTGTGATCACTGCAGCAGTTCCGCAGGCTCCAGCTTCTTCGATATTTTCCAGTTCATCTATAGATACCTGTCTGTGTTCCATATTAAGGTCAAAATCCTTACGAGCGATTTCTACAATCGATTTTCTGGTAATGCTTGGTAAAATCGCATTGGATTTGGGAGTAGCCAGGTCACCATTTTTGAAAACAAAGAACAGGTTTGCTGCTCCGGTCTCTTCAAAGTATTTTTTCTCCCGTGCATCCAGATAAATAACTTCGCTATAACCTTCTTCGCGAGCCTTTTCGACTGGTAAAATTCCAGCAGAATAATTTCCACCAACTTTGGCGTCGCCAGTTCCCTGAGGTGCAGCCCGATCATACTCGAGTTCAATTTTCATTTTAACAGGCTTGAATCCTTCTTTAAAGTAAGGACCAACCGGTACTACAAAAACTGTAAATAAATATTCTGGAGCAGGTTTAACTCCCAGGTTATCGCCAATACCAATCAACAAAGGGCGAATATACATGGAAGCTCCATGCCCATAAGGCGGTACATATTCAATATTGGCCTGGACTGTTGATCTGACTGCATTGAGAAACATCTCCTTACTGACTGCAGGCATTCTGAGTCGCCGGGCCGAATTTTGAAATCTTTTGGCATTCTCCTCCGGTCTGAAAAGCAGAACATCGCCTTCTTTGGAACACTGGGCTTTCATCCCCTCAAAGCACTGCTGGCCATAATGAATAGAAGTAGCACTTTCGGAAAGAACAATATTGTTATTAGTGACCATTGATCCATCCAGCCATTCTCCATCCTTCCAGTAGGCTCGATAGCGATAGGGCATATTTTTATAGCTGAAATCCAATTTATCCCAATCAATATTTTTTACGTCCATGGAAAACTCCCTTTCTAAATTAAATCTTTCTTTTGTTGACTTATTAAATGAGACAAATCTTATGCCAGCAGGTCAAAACTGCTTTAATAAGATTTGCTTTAACGAGGAAAATTCCTCGTAAATCCCCTATTATTTATTTTGAGAAAAAATATTTACAAATCTCCGAATTTTCTTAATAATGAAAATATAATTTCCAACTTTCATATTTTATAGACAATTAAAGCAGATTGGATCAGGGGGTATTGAATATTTTTTTGATTAATTTTTGTATAGCTCTGGAATGATTCAATATGAGTGATCACCAATGAAATCGGTTAGCGACTTAAAAAGCAGTAGGTATAATTCAATAGTTTTTCAAGTATCCTCAATATAGATAAAAAATAATTTAGAAAATCGAAATTTTAATAATATCTTTTAATATTCTGTTGAATTAAGATAAATTAATAAGAGTCTTACAGCGAAAATTGAGAGGTTAGTCTTATGAATATTTACTATGTCTGTACTGGTAATAGTTTTCGAAGCCCGCTAGCGGAAGCATTAACAAACAAATATTTGCAAAATTTTGAAGCCAGATCAGGTGGAACCAATCCAGCTCAAAATATAGCTGCTAATGCTCAGGAATTAATTTCTCAGGATAACGGTCTAAAATTTATAAAAAATAAGCCAGAGCCAATCTCAATAAAAAATATGAGGTGGGCTGATGAAATAATAGGAATGGAACGAGAGCATACAGAAATTATTGAGAAGAATTATCCGGATATGAAAGATAAAATCCGCATCTGGAATATTGCTGACCCAATTCGACCTGAAATCGAAGCCGGGGCAGTCTATAAAAAAATAAAATCAAGAGTATTTCAATTAAAGAAAAAATAACAGTGATGACAATTATCAAAAAATCAAAAATAATTAGATCGTTTGTGTTAGTCTCCATAATTCTAATTAGCGGAAAACTAGAAGCGGCTTCCTTTAGTCTGGATAGATTGTCACTCTCTGGCGGTGCTATTTATCCTTTTGATTCCTGGTATCCTGGCTATCAAATTGGAGCAGGATTGAGTGTTTTTCAGCTTTCTGAGGATATCTCAATCTCCACTGGTGTTTGCTATTGGGAAAGCCAAAACAGCAAAGAAATAATGGAAGGTGTCGCTCTCTCAGATGTTAGAATTGGTCTGGGTTTTAAGTATGATCTCCCTGCATCAGGATATTATTCTGGCTTTGGTCTTTCCTATAATAGTATTTATAAGGATTACCATAATTCTCGTATGCCTCAGCCTCTCCAGCAGGAACCGGAAAATTTATTTGGAGCCTCACTTTTCACCGGCTACAACATTTCCTATGATGGCTACGATGCCCTTTTTGCGGAATTAGAATACAGCCACATTTCCAACTACAATACAATCGGACTGAAGTTTGGGTTGTATTTGTATATATTTTGATAATATTGTTAATAATTTCACTTCAAGGATATAAGTTAAAAGGTTTGTAAGGAATTTGTTGACAAATAGGTATTAATTTGGTATAATACATAGTACATATTAATTAACATATTTTATTATTTTAGTAGGGGGCAATTTTGTTTGAAAAAGTAGGCAGTAAAACAAAGCTAAGTCAAAAAATAGTACAACAAATAGAAAGTTCAATTAGAACTAAAGAACTTGAACCGGGTGATAAACTTCCAACTGAAAATGAGCTTTGTGATATTTTTGGAGTAAGCCGGACAGCAGTGCGGGAAGCTATCCAGAAGCTAGACGCTAAAGGATTAATTTCCATCAAAAAGGGAAGTGGTATTTATGTAAATGAATATTTAGCTGGTAATGTAACTGATTCAATGGATCTTTTTTTAGAATTAAATCTAAACAAAGAGTATATTTTACATGTAATTAAAGTGCGTGAGATTTTTGAACCGGAAATAGCCCGCCTTGCAGCCAGGAATAGAACTGAAAATGATCTAAAATCTATTGAAAAATCTATCCAGCAATTAGAACAATGTAATCATGATGATTTTACTGAGGAAGGTGAAATTGATAGGAATTTTCATATAAACATTGCTAAGTCTTCTGGCAATCCATTAATTATGCTAATGTTAAAACCATTATTCAAGCTTATGCCTAAAATTCGTTCTATTGTTTATAAAGATCTAGAACAGGCCAAACCTGATGCTCTTGAGTATCATAGAGAAATTTATAATATGATAAAGGCTAAAGATGAAGATGGCGCTTACAAAGCTATGACCAAACATTTAAAAATTGCCAAAGAGCATTCCAATAAAATCCTAGAAGTTATGTAGTCCTTCTGCTCATATACTAATAAATAAAAAATAAAAAAAAACTAGATTTTTTTGAATGGTTAATTTAACTTATATTTGATATATGTATTATGTATTACAAAAAAGGAGGGCGGATGGAAAAAGCGCAAACATTGCAGAAAATTGAAAAGTCAGGAGTTGTGGCCGTAATTAGGCTCAAGGATGATAAAAATTTGGAAAATATTATTGGGGCTTTATCTGAGGGCGGAATGAAAGCTCTCGAAATAACTATGACAACTCCTAACGCAATTCAAATAATTGATAATATTACAAATCAAATTGATGAAAAATTCTTTATCGGTGCTGGCTCAGTGCTAGATGGCGAAACAGCTACTGCTGCAATCCATGCTGGTGCCGAATTTATAGTCAGTCCTATCTCCAGTGCTGAAATTATAAATGCAGCCCATCGCTATGGTAAAGTAGTAGTTCCCGGTGCTTTTTCACCAACAGAAATCTTGTCTGCCTGGGAACTGGGTGCCGACGCTGTTAAAGTCTTTCCGGCTAGCAATCTTGGCCCAAAATATTTAAAAAATATACATGGTCCTTTACCTCAGGTAAGATTAACTCCTACGGGAGGTGTGAACCTCAATAATGCAGCAGATTATATTAAATATGGGGCAAGTTTTCTAGGAGTTGGTAGCGCTCTTTTGGATAAAAAAATGATCGCCAATAAGGATTGGAAGGGACTAAAAAAGCGGGCCCAGAAATTTATTGAAGTTGTCAATACCGCAAGAAAATAATTTTAATAAAAGGATCTTATATGCCCACCAAAGTAGTTACTTTTGGCGAAATTATGCTAAGATTAACACCTCCGAATTTTGAAAGAATCGTTCAGACAGATAGATTTAATGTAATATACGGAGGTGGAGAAGCAAATGTAAGTGTTTCCCTGGCAAATTATGGTCTGGAGGCAAGTTTTGTAACTAAATTACCTAAAAATCCGATTGGTCAAGCAGCACTCAATGAGTTAAGAAAATTTGGTGTAAATACAAAACAAATTGTTAGAGGTGGTCACAGGCTAGGAATTTATTTCTGTGAAAATGGTGCTAGCCAACGTCCTTCAAATGTAATTTACGATAGATTTAATTCTGCTATAGCAGAGGCCGAGGCTCACGAATTTGATTGGAAACAAATTTTTAAAGATGCTGAATGGTTTCATTTTACTGGTATAACTCCTGCTCTGAGTGAAAATATGGCCAATGCTACAAAAGAGGCGGCGCAAAAAGCAAAACAAATGGGGCTGAAAGTTAGCTGTGACCTCAATTATAGGTCACAATTATGGAGTAGGAAACGGGCCAAGAAAGTCATGAGCGAGTTAATGGAATACGTGGATGTATGTATTGCCAATGAAGAAGATGCTGAAATGATTTTTAACATCAAGAGCGGTTCTGATATTACTTCTGGTGATATTAATATAGAAGGTTTCAGGGATGTCGCCAGACAGTTAATTGATAGATTTGATATTGGATTAGTAGGCAGTCATCTTAGAATTAGCCACAATGCATCGAAAAATGATTGGCTGGTTATACTTTATGATGGAAAAAACTTTGTTAGGTCTTCCCAGTATGAAATCCACATTGTCGATCGAGTTGGCGGTGGCGATTCTTTTGCTGGGGGCTTGATCTATTCCTTACTAAAAGGGAAAGATTTACAGGAAGCTGCTGAATTTGGAGCTGCTGCCTCCTGTTTAAAACAATCTATACCAGGCGATTTCAATCATGCTACAGTTGAAGAGGTCGAAACATTAGCAGAAGGTAATAGCTCAGGAAGAGTGAAAAGGTAAGGAGAAATTGAATGACTAAAAGAATTTTAATTCTAATGATTTCATTGCTAGTTATTGGATATTCAGGCGATATAAAAAAGGATGAAAATTATATTGATTTATCAGAAAGTGGAGCCTGGTGTTGGTTTCAGGATCCAAGAGCAATATTTTTGGAAAAACAAAATAAAATATTAGCAGGTTACGTTGATGAGCAAGGGTCAATAAAAATTTCAGAATTTGATCCCCAAACCCGGGAGCAAAAGGAATTTTTAATCAAGCCAAAATTACAAAAAGATGATCATGCTGCACCTGCTTTTGTGAAATTGCCAGATAATAGATTAATAATTTTCTATTCAGCCCATAATGGTAAAAAAATGTTTTATAGAATTAATCAAAACCGAAATGATCTTTCCAGGTGGGGACCAGAAAAAACATTATCAACAAATATAGAAGGTGAAAAGGGGTATTGCTATCCCAATCCTGTTCTATTATCTGACGAAAATAATAGGTTGTATCTCTTCTGGAGAGGCGGGACATTCAAGCCTACTTTTTCTTATAGTGATGATTATGGGAAAAGTTGGAAAGAGGCTCAGAAATTAATCCAAACTAATGATAGCTATAAACGACCATATGTAAAAATTTATTCCGAGGGAAAAGATAAGATCCATTTCGCTTTTACTGATGGTCATCCCCGGGATTGTGCTTTAAACAATATTTACTATATGTATTATCAAGATGGCAATTTTTATAAAACTGGGGGACAAAAAATTGGTTCTCTAGATGATTTGCCAATCAGCCATGAAAATGCAGAACTGGTTTATGACGCTAGCAAAACTAATGCCCGAGCATGGATTTGGGATATTACTACTGACCAAGATGGCCGACCGGTTCTGGTCTATACCTGGTTAAAAGAGGAGACCAAACATATTTATTGCTATGCAAAATGGAATGGCAAAGAGTGGAAAAATCATAAAATTACTAAAGGCGGGCAGGCCTTTCCCAGACCAGAGTTAAATAAAGAAGATCGTGATCCTGAGCCCCATTATTCCGGTGGTATTTATTTAAATCATGATGATCCCAATATTGTTTATCTTTCTAAACCCCATAATGACCGGTATGAAATTGAGAAATGGCGGACAGCTGACAGTGGAGAAAATTGGCAGCATGATAACATTACTAAAGATTCCTATTTTGATAATACAAGACCAGTCTATGTTAAAAATAATCTGAATAAAGAATTTGTTCTGTGGATGAATGGAAAATATAAACATTACACAGATTATCAAACTTCTATTAAAATTAACCGAAAATATAAGCCCATCTCTGATGAATTCTCCCAGGTGAAAATAATGGATGTAATGGAAAGAGTTGCCGACTGGCAAATGGAACACCCAGGTCGGCACCGTAATCGAGACTGGACTAAGGGCGCTCAATTTAAAGGGTTTTCAGAGTTTGCTAAAATCCACCCTGGTGAAAAATATTTGGAATATGTCTATGAAGTCAGTGAAGACAATCAGTGGAAATTGGGAAAACGTAAATATCATGCTGATGACCACTGTATCGGACAGACCTATATTAACCTTTACAAAAAATATAATGATCCCCAAATGATCCAGCATATTAAGCAAAGATTTAATTGGATTCTGGATAATCAGCCGAATACAGATCTAAAATTTAGAAGCAAAAATTCACAAAGACGCTGGAACTGGTGTGATGCAATTTTTATGAGCCCTACTGTTTGGGCCCAATTATATAATGTAACCGATCAGAAAAAATATTTTAAGTATTTAAGAAAAGAACTTAATGCTACTACCGACTATCTTTATGATGAAAAGGAAAATTTGTATTATAGAGATAGTAAATATTTTGATAGGTGTGAAAGAAATGGCGAAAAAGTATTCTGGGGGCGTGGTAATGGCTGGGTTCTAGCTGGTTTAACAGAAATTATTGAGAATACAAAAGATAGAAGATGGTTTAACCGTAAATATGTAAAGATTTATCAGGATATGTCTCACAAAATAGCATCTCTGCAGGATGATCAGGGTTACTGGCATGCCAGTTTATTGGATCCTGAAAGTTATCCCGCTCCGGAAACCAGTTGTACCGGGTTTTTCTGCTACGCATTAACCTGGGGGATTAATAATGGATATCTTGAAAAAGATAAATTTGAACCTGTGGTTAAAAAAGCCTGGACAGCTCTGGTTGATGCAGTCCATCCTAATGGAAAATTGGGTTATGTCCAGCAGATTGGTCAAGATCCTCGGGAAACCAATTACCATCAGACTGAAGTTTATGGAGTTGGAGCCTTGTTACTTGCCGGGACGGAGATGTTAAAATTAGCTGAGTAATTATGGTAGTGTCAAAGGTTTTATGAAAGAATGATTAAAAATTAGATATTTGAGATAATGAAATATTTTAGAATCAGAATCGTCTTCAAGGTAGCAATTTAAAAAATTTCAGTCAAGATTATAGCAAGCGCATACGGCGATCTTGACAGAAATTGCTAAAATTGCTGAGTATTATACAAGATTCTGACGCCAAAACTATATTTATTAACAATGTTCTTTGAAGTTGCGAAAGTTTTAAGCGTCTAGGGAAATAATTTTAATCCACTTACTCTGCATAAGCATTATACCCGATAGTTCCACCATTCTATCTGGAGTTAGATAATTAAGTGCTTTATGAGGCCTTAAAAAGTTATTGTGTGTTACAAATAGCAATGGCACCTTTTATAGCATTGAATCCATTCTGGGTTCTGGTTTGATATTCAAAAGATCTATTCAATCTCTCAATCATCTGCTTATAGGTCCTATACTTTTTTGAGGCTTCATCTTTATTTTGTAGCCCAATGACTGTTTTTAAATCTATTTCAGGGTCATTCTTAGTATTCATATTGACAAAATGAGTAGCAGTCTGATAGGGAGGATTACTATCAGAAATAAACGTGGTTGGGCAATTATCGTCGACAGTCCTAATACTTTCAAGGAGAGTTGCAATTGCATTCTTAGTATTTTTTTTATCTGACAGATTATAAGAATTGATTATTTTTTATTGGGTACCGATGACCAGCCAGACATAGTGCCAAACTCCTTTTATCTTTTTATAGGTTTCGTCAACAGCATTCAGTCCATCGATAGGACCTTTATTTGATAGATTAATGAGTCTGCTTTAAAAACTAATTTTCATATATTTTGATATTTAAAATTTTGAGGGTCTTGTTTCTTTATATTTAGATAATTTTGAAATAACATAACAAAATGAATAATTACGGCATTAAAACTTTGATAAATTCGCAATAATTTGGTAGAGATAGAGCTATTTTGAACCACACTCCTAATGTATTTCACTATTCTTCTAAAATTAATCGAAATTGCGTTAGTGAGGGCATAGAGCGAGGCCTTAAATTTACCTCTTAGCCAAATTTTACCTT
>DATGCI010000312.1:0-3945 GCA_035312185.1 bacterium | reverse complement strand
GAGCCATTGCGGGCATCGAAACATATTTCGCCCATTATAGCTAATCCTGCACTGGTGCCTCCAATAGCTCCACCATTGTTGAAAACATGATGAATTGCATCTTCTACGAGAGTTCCTTTCCAGCTGTTCACATATTCCCATTGGTCACCACCTTCAATAAATATACCCTGAGCTGAGATTAAATCCTGGTAAGTACTGGAATCATTGGCAATCGCTGATGTTATCTGAAGGGCATGAGACTCTGAGCTGGCTCCCAACGATTTGAAATAATTGGCATACCAGCTGTTGGCTTCGTCAGTATCTATATTAACAATTTTTCCTGAATCAGTTTTTTCCACAAACCAGCTGTAAGGTATATCTGACCAGCTATTATAATCTTCGCCTCCCCCACCAACCAGGAGCAGGGAACCTCGAGCATTAAGCAAAGAAAAAAGTACTATTAATGATGTAAAAAATTTTCTGGCAACCATTTTTACTCCTGTTGTTCAATTAAGCGATAGATAGGTAACTCACCTTTATCATCGACCATATTTTTGAAAGTATGGTACTGAAAAAGGCCATACAATTTAAGGGGCTCAAGGAGCAGAACAGCTCTTCTTGAATTAAGATCGTCCTGAAGATTAATTATAATAGAACCTGGGGAGAAATTATGCTTTTGAATCGGTCCCTTTTTGACTATCTGGCGGCCACTATACCGGCAGTAAATCGGATCAAAGCTATCTTCAAAGGCCGATAAAGTACAGGGCTCTACAGTAAATATTTTTCCTGCTTGCAAAATATTGTGATTAATAGCCTGTCTATCTAACAATTGTTGGAAATTTTGGGCAGCATTAGCCGGAATAATATAACCGTCTGGTGTTTTGACACTTTTTTTAACGATCATATCATTCATAAAATTAGGGGTTTTGATCTCTTTAACTTGATCTGTCTCCAGATCTATAACTTTGAAATCTGTGATCCGGACGCCATTATTACCCCAAAAGTAATTGGTGGGCGTAAATTTGGGTAATTTGGCATTCCGGGCTCTTTTAATAATTTCAGAGTTTCTTTCCCGAAAATTTCTGTCATAAATGAATTTACGAAAGATATCAAGATAGGCATCGACTCGCTGACCAAGGTCTTTGTCAGGATTGTCAAGTGTATTATGCCGGATTCCAGATTCAATTATAAAAGATAGCCCCTGGTAACTCCCCAGACCATTACGAGCATCATCAATTTCTGGAGTACTATACCTCTGCTCTTCATCAGGAGGTGTTCCCCCAACAAAATAGCGAGTATAATTATGGTCCTGCTCGTTCATCCAGGGTTTGAGATAGTTGCACCATTCAACTCCGGCTTTGTATAATTCTTTGTTAAAGAAGGGATTGTTAGAGCAATCCATCATGATCAGAGGCCATTCTCGCCAGCCTTTTTCAAGATAGCTTTGGCTATCCCGGCCAAACTCATGACAATCTACAAAAATATGAGGTTCGACTTTTCGGAATAATTTATGGACAGCCCGGGTTTCTGGCTGAGATAATAGAATGTGATCCCGATTCAGATCAGCGCCCTGGCCATTTCTTCTTTGATCGGCTACTGCTCCATCAGGGTTGACCATAGGAATTATCCATAAATTAATATCAACAGGTACCAGATCTTTATTTTCGGACAAATATTTTATCAAGTAAAGCAAGGCTTCTTTCCCCGCTGGCTCATCACCATGTTGTTGGCCAATGAACATGAGAGACCATTGGTCTTCTCTCATCTTAAGATTGATATTTACAGCATAAATAGAATGCTTTTTAGAACTTTGTCCAATGGTATTCAGATGGATGTAGTCTTTGTTGCTGTATGTTTTTAATTCTTCTTCCATTTTAATAAAGGACGTTTTCTCAGACAGCTTTTTATGGGACTCCGGGAAATCCGGAATCCTGGAATTATTCGCTCTTACAATTCCAGATAGTAAACTAATTATCAATAAAATTGCTTGCCATTTTATGGTCATAGAACCTCCAAAATTACTAACTTCCCTGAATAGTTTCATCTTCCCGAATTTTGGGAGCGATTCCAATTCCTGTAAATCCGTAAATCCAGGCCAACAGGATTCCAATATAAAACATAAAAGTCCAACGAGCATAAACAAGAGTAGGAACCCCCAGCGTTCCCGCCATATAAACTCCAGCCATACTCCAGGGTACTAAGGGAACGACCACAGTTCCCGAATCCTCAGTTGTTCGAGATAAATTTTTTGCAGCCAGGTTTTTTTCTTTGTAGGCGGGAGCAAATAATTCTCCAGGCACAAGGATCGATAAAAAGGAACTGCCCGTAATAAACGCCATGACAATGCATCCCAGAGAAGTGCTCATTATGAGAGTTCCAGTACTTTTGATAATTTTTAGTAGATTATCCAGAATGACTTGTAGCATTCCACTAGTTTGCATTATGCCTGCAAAAGAGAAAGCACAAAAGGCAATTAAAGTAACTCCCATCATGCTCATCATACCGCCCCTGGTCAATAAATTATCAAGAGAAGCATTGCCAGTTTCGGAAACAAATCCTGTGGTCATCGATTTAATAACCTCCGGTAAGCCAATATCCTGATATATTAGAGCAAGGATAGAAGCTACAAGTGAAGCTATTACCATACCAGGGATTGTAGGTAATTTTTTAATAGCAAAAAATAGAATGATAACTGGTGGTAAAAGAAGAACAGGGCTAAAAGTAAAATTATTTTCTAAGGATTTTACGAGTGTCACAATGCCACTTTGATCTAGAGTCGTTGCCTTAAAATTTAGGCCAATTATAAAATAGATAACCAATCCAATGATCCAGGCCGGTGCAGTTGTCCACAGCATATGTCTAATGTGGTCAAATAGATTGCTGCGGGCTGCAATAGGTGCCAGATTGGTTGTGTCTGAAAAAGGTGAAAGCTTATCGCCAAAATAAGCGCCAGTTATGATTGCTCCGGCTGCTGGACCTTCTGGTATTCCCAAACCGTGGGCAATTCCCATAAAGGCAATTCCAAGAGTGCCTACAGTTCCCCAGGATGTTCCGGTAAATATTGAGATGAAACTGCATACAATACAGGCTGTGACCAGAAAATAGGAGGGAGTGATAATCTTGATTCCATAGTATATTAACATCGGAATCGTACCGGCAGCAATCCAGGAGCCGATAAGCAATCCCACACAAATTACAATTAGCATAGCCGGCATGGCTCTGCTAACTGATTCTACAATTCCGGTTTCCATTTCTTTCCAGCTGTAGCCCTGAAAATGGGCAATAACTCCCGTTACAGTGGCTGCACCGATCAACAGTACTTCGGCCTTGAGCTGATAAACTCCATAACCAATGCCTAAAAATAGCCCCATAACAATCAGAGGAATCAGGCTTATAAGTAAAGAAGGTTCACGGATTTTATTTTTTGTCTTTTTTGAGTTCGTTTCCATCTGTGTTTAAATTCTATTTCATAATATTTTAATTTACTGGCCTTCCTGCTGGCATTCAATAAATTAGTTGTTAAAATAAAAGCCACAGACTTTTCAAATTATGAAGAATCTGTGGCTTTTGTGTTAATGTCGCCAGAGCCTATCGAATTAACATCATTTTTCGGGTCATGCTTTTTGTATCAGTAGTAATCCGGTAAAAATAAATACCGGAGGGAACATTTGTCCCTGATAGGTTACGGGCATTCCATTCAACTGTATGCAGACCCTGTTCGCTATAGCCCTGAAAAACCACATCAACAAGCTCACCCTGGATATTGTAAATTGATAGATTAATTCTAGAAGGTTTGTTAAGCTTAAATTTGATTTTTGTTGTCGGATTGAAGGGATTGGGATAGTTTTGGTATAATTGAAAAGACTGTGGCTGATTGACAACTTCTTGTTCCTCAACTGCTACTGGTACAATCAGACCTTCAGCTTTAGCCACAGTGGCTTCATTATAGAGAGCCATCCAGACATT
>DATGCI010000311.1:0-13002 GCA_035312185.1 bacterium | reverse complement strand
GAAGTTGATGAAAATTGTGTTTATCTACCTCTAAAAATTAAACCTGGTCAGGATCTTGAAAATTTCATGCAAAATTTTCGAAGTTTTGATTTCGCTGGAATGGCTGTAACAATACCTCATAAAGAGAAAATAATTGAATACATGGATGAATTGGATAAGACGGCAAAGGAAATCGGCGCTGTGAATACTGTGGTCAAAAAGAATGACAGTCTGAAAGGTTTGAATACCGATTATGTGGGAGCAGTAAAAGCCCTGGAAAATCATACTGATCTGGCTGGTAAAAAATGTCTGGTAATTGGTGCTGGAGGTGCAGCCCGGGCTGTTGTTTATGGTTTGTCTAAAAAATCCGCCCAGGTCACCATTACCAATCGAACCATGAAAAAAGCAGAAAAACTGGCTGAAGAATTTGGCTGCCATGTGGTCGATTTTGCAGATAGAGAACGTGTTGCTCAGCAAGTTAACATTATAATAAATACAACCAGTGTTGGAATGTATCCTGATATACAGAATACTGTTCTGGAAAAATTTAATAAATCTACGCTGGTCATGGATATTGTATATAAGCCACTCAAAACAAAGTTTTTGCAATTTGCCGAACAATCCGGTTGTGAAATTATTACTGGAGAAAAGATGCTGGTATATCAGGCAATTGAGCAATTTGAAATTTGGACCGGAAAAAGGCCGGAATTTAAAATTATGCACGAAGCCTTCTTAAATATTCCGGAATAGGAGGAATTATGGCAGGAAATACATTTGGAAATTTATTCAAAGTAACAAACTGGGGCGAATCCCATGGTCCGGCAATTGGTGCCGTTGTTGATGGTTGCCCTTCGAATCTGAAGATCAGCACTACCGAAATACAGAAAGAATTAAACCGCAGAAGACCAGGGCAAAGTGAAGTTTCTACACCCAGAAAAGAAAGAGATCGCGTTGAAATCTTATCCGGTGTTTTAGAGGGAAAAACAACCGGTACGCCTATTTCCTTAATGATCCGCAATAAAGATTATAAAAGTGAGGATTATTCAACTTTTACTGAAATTTATCGACCCGGTCACGCAGATTATACCTATAAAATGAAATTCGGCATTCGCGATCCATTCGGTGGAGGTCGTAGTTCAGCTCGTATTACTGCCGGTCATGTTGCAGCCGGAGCGATTGCTAAAAAGTATTTAAATGAAAAATATAATATACAGATTACCGGTTTCGTAAAAAAAGTAAAGGATATCTCTGTTGATGTCGATCCTCTTAAAGTTGAACCCCATGTAGTTGAAAATAATATCGTCCGCTGTCCTGATCCAAAAATTGCTAAAGAGATGATAAAGCTTATTGAAGACCATAAAGAACGAGGCGAGTCTGTTGGCGGGATAATTGAATGCTGCGTAAAGAATGTTCCAGTTGGAGTGGGTGAGCCAGTTTTTAGTAAATTAAACGCTGATCTAGCTCATGCAATTATGTCAATTAATGCTACAAAAGGTTTTGAAATAGGCGATGGTTTTGGTGTTGCCGAATTAACAGGCAGTCAAAATAATGATGAATTCACTATAAATGAAAATGGTACCATAAAAACAAAAACCAATCATGCTGGTGGAATTTATGGCGGAATATCAAGTGGTATGCCGTTGATATTTAGAGTTGCCTTTAAACCAGTACCAACGATTGGAAAGGAACAAAACACTGTCAATGAAAAAGGTGAAAAAGTAAAATTGGCAGCAAAAGGACGCCACGATCCCTGTGTTGTCCCTCGAGCAGTCCCGATTGTAGAAGCCATGACTGCCATTACTTTGATGGATCACGTTTTAATGCATCAAAGTAAGCAGTGAAAATTTTCTATTTTAGCCAGTCCAATATCTTATCTTTATCAGGGAGATTACCTGAACTTTTCACCTCATCATCGATTACCAGAGCCGGTGTCATCATTACATTATAAGACATTATATCATTCATTTCTGTAACTTTTTCAAGATCTGCTTTGATATTATTTTCTTCAAGGACTTTTCGAACTATTTTTTCTAACTTTTTACATTTCGGACAACCTGTTCCTAAAATTTTGATGTTCATTAAGAATACTCCTTGTTTTATATTTTTTTATTCTTTTTAGATAAGACCATATAAAAAACCCGAGAAAGTTGATAAAATCACAACAATTATTACATAGGATATTGTCTTTTTTGTTCCCAGAACACTTCTGATCACCAGCATATTAGGCAGTGATACAGCCGGGCCTGCCAGCAGCAGAGCCAGAGCCGGACCATCGCCCATGCCCTTGGCCAGTAATCCCTGAACTATGGGAACTTCGGTCAAGGTTGCAAAATACATGAAAGCCCCGGAGATTGCAGCAAAGAAATTAGCCAGGATAGAATTACCCCCAACTAATGAAGCAATCCAGCGAGATGGTATAATCCCACCTTCTTCGCCTGGAAGTCCCAGTAAAAAACCGGCAATTAATACTCCTGCCCCAAGGAGTGGTAATATCTGCAAAGCAAAATCATAGCTGGCATCAAACCATTCTTCGGCCAATCCTTCCTGAGTAGAGGTTAAATAGCCTAGTACTATTATACCTACAGCAAAGGGAAGGAGTGGACTGGGAGTTAGGAAAGCTGTCACCAGGACCAGGAAAATTCCGATAATGACCTTTTTGACTTCAATTTTTAGTAGTTTAACCATGGTAAATGAAAGGATTAGGCTAAAAAATCCGGTAAGGTACCATTTATATGTATGGATAAAGTTCCAGAAAGAAGAACCATCGGACCCACCACCCCAGGTGGCAAATATTAAAATTCCGAGTAAGGCAATGAAATGTAATGCAGTTTTCCCGGTCGGTAGCTTTTTGTCACTATCAGGAATGTGCATATTTGCTTCAGCTCGCTCTTTTTCTTCTTCCCTATACAGAAAGTGCATGATTAAACCTACTACTATACTGAATATTATAGCGCCAACTGCACGGGCAATACCGAGTTGCGGTCCAAGAATTCTTGCTGTTAAAATAATAGCAAGAATATTGATAGCCGGCCCCGAGTATAAGAAGGCAACTGCCGGACCCAGACCTGCACCTTGTGTATATATTCCGGCAAAAAGTGGCAGAACTGTGCAAGAGCAGACAGCCAGAATCGAACCTGAGACCGAAGCTACAAGATAGGAAACCCATTTTTTGGCTTTGGCTCCGAGATATTTTAAAACTGCTCCTTTACTGATAAATACTGAAATCACTCCAGCTATGAAAAAAGCAGGAATCAGACACAGGAGAACATGTTCCCGGGCATACCAGCGGACAAGTTCAAGGGCGTCAATAATTGCGTTTTTAAAAACATTGTTTCCAATTGGCAGGAAATAGGCCACTAGGAAAATTCCAATCAAAAATAGTAAGTTCTTATATTGTTTTTTCCAATTCATTTTTTTCCTTTAGATGCTTATGTTGAACAGATTTCTTCTCTATTAGAAGTTTGGGCATTTTCTTTATCCTTAGAAATAATTGGATCGTCATTAATCCAATCTTTTATAAGGGGCTTCAGTGATTTTAAATAAAGAGAAGGATCGGGATTGAGTCTATAATTAATCCAGCGACCTTCTTTTTCCGATACAATTAAACCTGCATTGCGAAGTATTGATAAATGCTTTGAAACTGTTGAGTTTGCCAATTGTAAAACTTCTGTGATTTCGCAAACACACATTGGTTTTTCTTCCAGCATTTTGACAATTCTGAGCCGATTTTGATCTGATAATGCTTTAAAGATTTTAATTAATTCATTCATTGCGTTCTCCTTATTTCGATATATGGCGAAATATAAAAACATTTCGGCTGGTTCGCAAGCTAAATAACTTTAAAATAGAATCTAATACCATTATATTGGCGTATAGCATAATTTTGTGACAACGATATTATCTCTGATGTGTCTTTTTAATGAAAGCAGGAAAAGATCATTTCAGCTAAAATCTTAATCTTTTTAAAAAGAGGTCTATGATGCGGTCAATATTGACAAGTTTATTAATTGTCGTGATGCTATTTAGTGCAGCTCTATCACAAGGAGATTTAGATAGCCTCTATTTTAATACCAGGTTTACTCAAATTGTGAAAAAATGTGACTCACTCAAATATGAAAATTTGAACACAGATCAAAAACTATTATACTTTGAATCTCAGGCCCGAACAGCCAAAGGACATAAGGCTATACCAGGAATTTTAAAAATGTTATCAAAATATCCTCACCAATCAAGAATATTAACCACAGCAGCTATAATCTTCCATTCTGTAGGTGAACTCGACCAGGCTAATAACTATGTTAATCAGGCGCTCAAATTTGATGGGAGCAATTATAAAGTATATTTAACCAAAGCCTTACTTCTTTGCGATAAACACAAGCATGAGCAGGCTCTTGAATATCTGGACAAAGCCAAAGAATATTATCCAGAAAACAGATATTCTAAATTATTTAATCAAGCCAGCGTAAAAATAGGAAAAGCAGCCCAGAATTCGACATATCTTTACAATTATTATATAAACCTTCAGAAAAATACGAGTAAAAATAAGGAATCCATTAAAAATAAAGTTGAAATTTATAAAAAATTAAAAGATGAAGAACTATTTCATGTACAAACCGATCAGGATAAAGTTGTTGTACCGATGGTCAATTTCAAAAATAGTAAATATAAATGTCTGGTCTTTAGACATAATGGGAAAGATTACAATATATTGCTGGATACAGGAAATTCGCCAGGATGGACACTCCATGAACCAGCACTCCAGGAGAAATTGGTGTCGCAAAAAGGCAACCGGGGAAGTATCCAAACAGGATCAGTTCAAGGGAAACTGAAAAGTTATGGTCTGGTTACTGACAATCTTGATTTTGGCTCCTTTAAGATCAAAAATTTAACGGGCAAGTATTTTAAAAAACCCAGGAAGCGATATTTTGATGGTAATATCAATCCTTATTTTATTGAAAATAGAGTAGTAACAATGGATTTTATTAACAATAAATTTATTCTAAGGACTAAAGAAAAATTTGATAGATACCTTGAAACTAGAGATAATTATAAAATAACAGATTTGAAAGTATATGGAGCTTTTTGGCCCTTTGTAAAGGTCAATGTCAATGGCTATGCGCCTGGACTGGCTATGATTGAGACGGGAGCAGAAGATCTGAGCGTAAAATATGAATATGCTAAAAAAATTAATTTAAATTTAAAACCGGCTGTCAAAACCTGGCATGGCAAAGAATATAAATTCCATGAAACCCAGGGTCTGTTCGTAAGGGCAGGTAATCATCATCTAATTAGAGAAAAAAGTGAGGTTTGGCCGGTACGTTTTAATGATGATTTAACCGGACTATATGATAGTATTATGATTGGGCCTTACGCTCTTAATGGAAAATATATTCTCTCCTTTGATCCATTTGAAAACAGGGTAATTTTAGAGAGCCCTTATCGCACAAAATAAATTCTTCAAAAATATATTATAATGGGTATTAATACTCGCTGGCATAATACTGTAAATTATCCATATAGCGCAGATCTGAGGTCATATTTGAGAAAAAATTGAAAATAGCAGTTTGATGATTACCTTCATAGAGATATTTTTCCACATTAGCACCATTATCAAGTAAATATTGATAGGCATCCTCAGTATTGTATGCAGGTACAGTCTGATCATCTTTGCCATGATGCAAAAATATCTTGCCTTTATATTCCCAGTTGGAATAAATATCTATTTTATTAATTTCATTTACCAATTCGCTGGAATCGCTCATTACAGAATTTATAAATTCATGGTTTAAAATAGCACCTGGATTTTGGGAAGGAACATCCAAAGCGTCCTCCTGATCCTTGACTTCGTAAATCCAGATATCATTTTCAAATAGACTCTGATTCCTTTTCCAATAAGAGTATAGAGCCCAATTGTAAAGGTTCAAAGCCGGAAGGGGACCATCAGCCGTTATGAATTCTTGAAAAAATCGGCTAAGATTATAGGGACCGGCATAATTAAAGCTGGCAACCACATTTGTTGATGGTCTCTCATTGTCGATAAAGCGATGAGTGATAAGGGAAACCAGACCACCTTCGGAAACGCCAGTAAGAAAAGTTTTGCCATTTAATTCAAGTGAAATTTTATCAGCTAATTCCTGAGAAGCTTTGACCATATCGGCGCTTGTTCTATCAAGGTCAGGTGGATAACAATAGGGATGTTCCTCATAAGCAGAAATTCCATACCCGGGATAGTCCGGAGCACTTACAAAATAACCATTAGCAGCTGGAATCAAGCAGAAGAACATTGTCTCAATTTGTTCTTTCATACCTTCTGGCACTTTGCCTTCAAATTGAGATGGAGCATCCAGTAATCCGCCTACATCGTCAATTTCATAAGGGAGAAGCGTTCCATGATGATATTGATATTGGGTAAAACTGGAATCAATATCAGGCGCCAACACTAAGCCTGATAAAACAATGGGTTCTCCATCGGATTCGGAAGTATAAAAAGCTTTATAGATCGTCACTCCATTTTTTAACATTCCCAGTATGGAAAACATGTTAATTCCATCTTCACCATCTTCAGACTGAAAAGAGTCAGCAGCCTTTTGCAAAAAGTTTTGAATATCAGTTTTTGACATAGTAGTAACTTTTTCATATTCGAGTAATTCACCTTTAGTCCCAGGATTCAGGTCAGGATAGGTATAACCGGCAGGATATTTATCATCACTGCAGGAAAATAGTAGAAAAATGATGGATAAAAATATTAATAAATGGCGTTTTAATTTCATTATTTCTCCATTTGAAACAATAATTGAGTTATCGTTCACTTTGCTATAACTAAATTTCAGAGATAATAGATTAATTCACAACCTATAATGAAAAGATTATGAATTTATTTTCTTGTAAGTTGCTTTCCCATACTTTTTTCAGCCCGAGCTATCAGATCATTTGATATTTTTTGGTGCTTTTTAATTAACCTGCGTTCGTCGAGATTTCTAATATGGCCTTCTTCCACAATAATTTTACCATTAATTATAACATAGTCAACAGGTTCCAGGGCAGCGCTGAAAAGAATGGCTCCAGCCGGGTCATGCTGAGCACCAGAATATTCAATTCTGTCCATAGAAATCATGGTTAAGTCAGCGCTTTTACCTGGTGCTATTTGTCCGATATCATTGCGTCCCAAAGCTCTTGCACCACCCATTGTAGCCATCCACAATATTTCTTCAGTGGAGAGCCAATTTTCCTGTTCTCTTAATCGGGAAAGGAGCATCGCGTTGCGCATTTCCAGAAGCATATTTGAGGAATCATTGGAAGCTGAACCATCTACACCCAGACTGACATTAACACCAGCATCAAGCAGCTCCTTAATTTTTGCAATTCCTGATCCTAAGCGCATATTTGAAGTGGGACAATGAGAAGTACCTACTCCAGCTTTTCCCGCTTCTTTGACTTCTTCATCAGTCAAATGAATAGAATGGGCAAACCAGGCTCGGTCGGTTATCCAATCCAGAGATTTTAGAAGCTCAAAAGGCCGTTTGTTAAATTTTTCCAGGCAAAAATTATTTTCATCCTTAGTTTCAGCAAGATGAGTGTGGATTTGTAGATCATATTCTTCGGCGATTTCTACTGTTTCCTGCATCAGTTCCGGTGTAACAGAAAAAGGAGAGCAGGGCGCCAGAGAAATTCTGGTCATTGCCCCTGGTGAATCATCATGATATTTATTTATCAGTCGAAGTGTATCATCTTTTATATCTTGTTCAGATTGGATAACATCATCTGGTGGCAAGCCTCCTTCAGATTTTCCCATCGACATAGAACCTCTCGTGGGCTGAAAACGAATTCCCATTTCTTGGGCAGCCTCAATTTCGCGATCAATTAAATCGGTATCTGCTCTATCGGGAAAGAGATAGAGATGGTCAGAAGTGGTAGTACAGCCTGTTTTTAGGAGCTCAGCAATGGCGACTTTTGTACTGGCATCAATAGCATCGCCATCGATTCCTCGCCAGATTTCATAATTAGTTATGAGCCAGTCAAATAAAGGTGTCTTCTGGGTGGAAAAAATATTTCTAGTCAGAGTTTGATAAAAATGATGATGCGTATTAACGAAACCGGGAAAAACTGCCATATTACTGCCGTCAATAACTCTGTCTGCTTCTCCAGAAAAATTATCAGGACCGGCTGATTTGATAAGATTATCCTCAATGTAGATATGCCCGCCAGAGAAACTATCGAGAACATTTTTTGAATTAACATTTTCCTTCATCCGGGCACAAAATAATGGGTTTTTTATAAGCAGGGATGTGGACATATTTACCCCCTTTGTTAAAGTTGTTCGGCTTTGTTATTGAATTCTTTGATCAATTCATCAATATCACCGGTTAGATTATGAATTGAATCCCAGTAATTTCGATAATCATACCACTGAGCATTGAGATCCTCCAGATTTTTTTCCTGTTGCTCAATCCAGGTATAATATTTCAAGTTATGAATTCTTTGTCGCTGATAATAGTTGAGCTCTAGCATATTATCAATCTTAATATTTTGCAGTAATTCATAATCACGACCGGCTTGGACTTCATTATAATCGCCATTATCTGCTTTCAATTCTTCCATTCTGGAACCATATAATTCCATAGAATCGGTGAAAACTGTAAGCACTACATCATTTTCAGTTAATTCGTAATATTTGGCGTATTTGATGGCTGATAGTAAATTACCTATTGATGAAATACCAAGTAGGTCAAGATTATTGACAAGCTTATCATCAACATTATGATCGGTAAGAAATTCTTTTCCGGCTGGATCATTGAACAATCGTAACAGGCGCATGGTGATCTTATCATCGACAGCGATTACCATATCAGTATTGCGAACATTATGAATCCAGGGCACATGTTTGTCACCAATACCTTCGATGCGATGGCCGCCAAAACCATTTCTCAATAATGTTGGGCACTGCAAGGCTTCACCAACTGCGATTTTAGACTTTGGAAAGACTTCTTTTAGATAATCTCCGCAACCAAGAGTTCCTGATGATCCTGATGTAAGAACAACTCCTGAATAGTGGTCATTCTCTCCCATAATTTCTTCCAGAACTTCCTCCATAGCATTTCCAGTTACTTCATAATGCCAGAGATGATTGCCGAATTCATCGAATTGGTTGAAAATCACGATATCATCGCGTGTTTCTTTGAGTTCCCAGCATTTATCAAAAATTTCTTTGACATTGCTTTCACAGCCCGGAGTAGGTATTACTTCACCAGCCACTTTGGAGAGCCAGTCAAACCTTTCCTGGGACATTTCCTCAGGTAGAATGGCAATTGATTCACAGGCTAGGAGGGCAGCATCATAGGCACCACCTCGGCAGTAATTACCAGTAGATGGCCAGACAGCTTTTTGGGAAACAGGATCAAATTGCCCGGTAATCAAGCGAGGTACCAGACAACCAAAAGTGGCACCGACTTTGTGGGCACCGGTTGGGAACCATTTACCAACCAGAGCCACAATTTTAGCATCTACACCTGTCAATTCAGAAGGCAAGGTAACATAATTAACTCCATCAAAGCCGCCGCCTTTTTCAACAGGTTCATTTTTCCAGGTAATTCTGAAAAGATTGCGGGGATGCAGGTCCCAGAGTCCAATATCTTCTAATTCTGTCTTTATGTGTTCAGGTATTAGTTCTGGATTTTTCATCTGTTCAAAAGTCGGAATAATAATGTCTCTTTCTTTGCAACGTTTTAATGTATTTCGTAACTGTTTTTCATCAATATTCAGATCGATCATTTTTACCTCTATGCTTTTATCAATTCATAATTTCTAATCTTATAGATATCGAGCAGTCGTTCAACTAGAAAATTTCTAACCACTACTATGACATCACAATTTTCCTGTAATACTCTATCAAAAAGTTTGTACAAACCTCTTTTTTCAAATAATTCAACCGGGCCAATTTCGTCAATAAAAACCGGTGAAATTTTTTTCTTTATAATTTTGTCGATTATTGAATTGGCTAGTTCAAATCCCTGTTCGGTGAAAGCAAAATTCTGAAACCGAAAACGGACTTCTTTATTCTCAGGCAAATGAGATTCTAAAAAAGCCATTGGCTGTTTTTCACCGCTGCTCAAATGTTGAATTTGATAACCAGCGAATTGGCTATCGACAAAAAGTTTTGGTGCCAGAAAACCGTCTCCAATCCGATTACTTTTGTATAATGAATAGGCCAGGCTGGTTTTACCCTGATTTATTTTTCCTGTTATGATATAGACCATAATTTATTTTAATTCACATCTCTGAGATGTTTTCCACTCTTTTCATATTTTACTTTTTGTATCTCACTAATAATTGATAGCGCTATTTCATGAGGAGAAGAACCACCAATATCCAGACCAACTGGTAAATAGCAAATATCAAGATCAGGATTTGGTACTTCTTTCTGTAAATTTTCATAGATTGTCTTGCGCTTATGACGTGAAGAAACCATGCCAATATAACGGGGATTCCAACTGGATTTATAGATTCTGTTGAGAACCACCCCATCATATTTATGCTGATAAGTGGCAATAATGAAAAATGAATCAGGAACCACTTTTTCGTTTTCCAGAGCATTTTCAAATTCATCATGAACAAGATTATCAGCAGCTTTGATTTTATTAAGGACTTCCCGACGATCGTCAATAACTGTTATTTTATAATCCAGTTTTTTTAAATGGTAAACAAGAGCCTGCCCAATATGACCACCGCCAAATATATAAATATTGGTTTTGGGGGCAAAATATTCAAAAAATAGTTGGGCAGTGCCTCCACAGATCATTTCTGTAGGTTGCCCCATACCATCATTTTCTTCCAGATTGTATTCTTGCAGACAATTTTCCCGAGATTCAAAAACTTCAAGGGCTTTTTCTGTGGCCAGCTTTTCTAGTTCACCACCACCTACAGTTCCTGCGGTTTTGCCATTAGAATAAACCAGCATACGAGAACCCGTTTCTGTAGGCCCGGAACCCTTTTTATCAACAACTGTAACCAGAACTCCAGCTTTTTGGCCTTGCTCCAATTCCATTATCTTTTTAAATATTCCCATTATTTATAATCCTCCCTGAACAATGAAACATATTTTTTACCTTTTAAATGGCGAGTTGGTGTAGCCTGAGTAACATATTTTTTGAAAAGAGGATAATCATTAATAAATGTTCCTGAAATTACATCAAGACCATAATCAAAAAGAATAGGTGAGAGGGGAGTAGAAGGCCCTAGCATAATTATAAAACTATCATCTGAAGCTGATTCCATTATATTTTCAAAAGTGTGGTTAGTTAGTGATGTGGCCGTTAAAGCAATTACTTGCATATCAGGAAGATATTTAGGGATATCTTCTTCTCGATAATCATTTTCCCGCGGCCTTTTTTCGAAAATATAGAGAGAATTGAAATGTTCTTTCATCTTTTCCAGAAAAGGAAAATGGCCAATTACTCCTACATTTTTTCCCCGGCCGTGTTCAAGAATTATTTTTTTAGCATTAATCTGTTTATAATTTTTATTCTCAATAGCCCAGGTACTATTAATGGCTGCCATTCCGAGCGAAGCTTCCAGCACATTATCAGAAAGAGCATATTGAGATAATTGACGCAAAGTAAGCTTCTCAAGACTACCTGATTTTCTGATTCTGCCATGCGGTCTATCACCTTTCAAAGTACTAGCCACACCTTTGTATTTTGCAGCCTTGACAAGAGTTGAAAACACTCCAATCGAAATCTCATCAACCCTGTGGTTAGGAACAGTATTTATTAATTTTTTAAGTATCTGCATAATTAGAAAAGTATTGAATTTCCTAGTTCAAAAATAAGGGCAACAATTACTACAAGCGATGCAAGTAGATTTCTCTGTTTAATTTTTATAGTGAAAAGGGAGGCAATATCCTGTTTCTTTAAATAAGTGGTAATTATGCTTCCGCTCACAATTGTAGTCAAAACAATAAAACCGATCACTGTGAGCAAGGATTCCTGCTGCAAACCATTAGCCTGATTCAAAAACAGAGCCTGAAAAACAGGAAAAAGCACTGTCCAGGACAGACTCATCAGATAGGGAGTAGCTAACTTTTTGCCCATTACAATAGCACGGACTCCAACAAGAACAACCAATCCTTCTAAAATGATAGATACAGCCGGATTAACAGCGCTCATAACAGTATTAAAGGGCAAAATCAGATTTGATAGTTTAAGAGCGGCTGCCACTAGAGCAGTATAAAAGATCGTGCTATGTTGATCCGTCGTTCGATAAGCATTATACATAAAATAGAATCCAATTGGAAACATAAACATACCGGCGAATCCTGGCGGTAAAAAGTGAAGGGCAAAACCCAATGTTGCTTCCAAAATTCCCCATAATCCGCCATAAAAAAGCACCACCATAAAAATGTTTTTTCTGTCTTCCATATTGAGACCTCCTATTTTCGGTTTAATTTATTATAAATCCTGTTAATTATTTAATGGTTTAAAGTTATTTTTTCTATTATTAGAGAATATTTTCAAAGTATTAATAATTTGAGATTTCCTCCAGAAAATTATGAAAAATTCGCAGACTGGTTTCAAGCCGATATTCCCTGGTTGAACGGCTGTCATCTATTGGTGAAATAATTTTTCTATATTCATTTTCAATTTCGGGAGCAATATCGCTTAAATTTTCTATTTTTATACCAGTGACTTTATCTTCAATTTTAGGAGAATGGACAACAGTTGGGCCGACTGCTCCAAAAGCCGCTCTAAATTCAGAAATTTTATCGCCATCAAAATTAACCAGTCCTGTGAAAGATAGTTTGGAAAGAGCCATGCCTTTGCTGGTTCCCACTTTTTTGTAAAAATTGAAATCGTATGCCTTATTATCAATAATTATATCAGTTAATATTTCTCCAGATTCCAGAGTTATTTGTCCTGGTCCGTAAATGAATTCATCCAGAGTAATTACTCTCTCTTCATGAATGCTTTGTAAGAGAAGCCGGGCATCGGCTGCATATAGGTAGGGAAGAGTATCTCCAGCAGGTGAGGC
>DATGCI010000310.1:0-5522 GCA_035312185.1 bacterium | reverse complement strand
AGCGGTGTTCGAATTTCATGGGACATATTTCCCAGAAAAATGCTTTTGGATCGGGCGGCTTTTTCAGCTTCCTCTTTAGATCTAAGTAAACTTTTTTCCAGTTCTTTGGTTTTAGTTATATCCCAGGATACGCCCAACATTCTAATAGGTTCATCACTTTCATTTCTAATAACCTTTCCAAAACTCTTAAGATGTCGGATTTTATTTTCTGATACTTTTACTCTGGCTTCAAAATTCAATTGTTTGTCTTTATATATAGCGTCATTGATTTTATCTTCAAACCTGGAGATATCATCTTTGACGAATTTATTTTTATAGATGTTTAGGTCTAGATCTTCGTCTTTATCCATACCCCATAGGTTATACATTTGATCATCCCAGAAGACATCTTTATTGCCAATATCGATATCCCAGATACCAATACCAGCTGCATTTTTAGCCAAATTCATGCGCTGATTGGACCGGGCTAATTCCTGTTTGACATCTCGTCTCTCTAGAGCGCCCATAATCAAGTCTCCTATCAGATGAAGATGACGGGCAACCTCTTCATCCCAGGTTCTTTTTTGTTTTACAGCGTCAAATCCTACAAAACCTTTCAAAGAATTACCGACTCGAAGGGGGGCGACAAATACAGACTTGATTTCCTGGGCTTGTAATATTTCTTTCTCTTTTCCAGCTTTTTTTGGTAGTTGTTCTACATCTGGGACATTTATATTCTCAAATTTATTAAGTTTTTCCATCCACCAGGGAAAAGTATTAGAAGGCAGATCTTTAAGATTTTCGATCTGAGGCTCGATTCCTTTAGCACACCATTCATGGGTATTATCCATAAATTTACCATTTTCCTGAAAAATAAAAACATAGCTGCGATCCACATTCAAAAATCCACCAATTCTACCTAGAGAATAATTAACGACATTATCAACTTCATCAAGTGATCTTAAAATGAATCCTTTTACAATTTCAGAAACAATTTTTTGTAAATTGTATTTCGCTTTGACCTCTTCTTCAGCTTTTTTACGACGGGAAATATCTACAACTATACCACGCATGCCGACCGCTTCACCATTTCGAAATATAGTAGCAGAATCAATTAGCGCAGGAAATACAGAGCCATCTTTTCTGACAAGGCGATATTCTTTTTCTCCTTGATCGACTTCTTTTAAATTTAATATTTTATCAATATTTGCCTGGAACATTCCTTTTTGTTCCTGAACAACTACATCCATGACTGTCATATTAGCGATTAATCCTTCTTTGCTGTAGCCAAAAGTCTCTACACCACTCCTATTAACAAAAGTAAATTTTCCATTAAGGTCGGTTTCAAATACTGTTTGAGGTAGAAGATTAACCAGGTCGCGAAATCTTTTTTCACTATGCTGGAGAGCTCTTTCCATTCTCTTTCTATTGGTGATATCTCTAGCCATCAAAGCTATAAAGGTTTTTCCTGTATTAGGATCTTTGTATGGTAATCCCCGGGCTTCAAAATCGTGATGCTGCCCATTCAAAGATAGTGAATATTCTATATTCTGGTTTGTCCCGGATTTAATTATTTTATCAATAAAGTTTTCCATTCTTGAACTGGTTTCTTCTGGTAAAATTTCACCAAGAGTTTTCCCAATAAGGTCTTCTTCATTGGTATAGAGCAGGTCTTTGTTGGAGCCCATAACCTCAATATATTTACCGTCTTCATCCAGAATCATAGCCAGATCTGGGATCGCCTTAGTAAAGGACTCCAGCTTTTGTTTAACAGAACGGATTTTCTCTTCGGCTTCTTTTCTTTCTGATATATTCCGTGAAATGCCAAATAAAGCCTTGCGGCCATTCCATTCTCCCCTGACAACTTTTGTTTCTACAGGTATCCGATCTCCTGATGATGTTATAAGAGGAACGGGGCAAAATTTGCGTTCACCTTCCAGCATTTCCTGAACAATCCTACCGGCCTCTTCTCTCCTATCAGGTGGATGGACCTGTAATACATTTTTTTCCTGCAATTCTTCTTCGCTATATCCCAATTTATCTTTTACAGCGTCATTTGTATAAATTATATCACCATTTTGATCCAGTATGAATAAAAAATCTGATATTGTATTGAAAAAAGTATCAAAATTTTCCTGCTTTTTCTTTCTTTTTTCTAATTCCTGAGCCCGAGCAATTGAATCTCCCATCCTATTAGCCAAATTTTCAATGTAATAACGAGTACTGTCCGGGATAGTTTTTTTAGAGTGAGAAGCAATATTCAGACAGGCAATAATGTCATTTCTATATTTAATTGGTATCAGTCCAAAAGTTTTTAAGCCTTCATTCTCTATGGCTTGATTTTGATCTCTTTCTATTTTGTCAAATCCTGTATATATATTTTCGCCCTGAATAACGAGTTTCGTATTTTTTGAATCAGGCCCATAATAGGATGCGGCTTTTACAAATTTATCTGATAATCCTTGATGGGCAATCAGATGTAACTCCTTTTCCTGATTAGTAATATAGACTCCACCACTATCCATGTTGGTGCCCTCGATTGCCGATTCAAGCACAATTTTTACTACATCATCAAGTTCTGATGCACCGGTTAGTTTCAGGCTCATATCACGTTCGGCCTTCATTAATTTGTCAGCCTGCTTCAATGGAGAAATATCGTGAACTACAGCGACTGTCCCGTTGATTTCACCATAATCATCCACATAGGGTGAAGCGTCTATAATGGCATCAAGATAAGTACCATCTTTTTTTTCAATCCTGGCTTCATAAACATCGCTACGGCCTTTTTTCCTCTTTTTAGATTTATCTTTAAATTTATTATAAGTGTCTTTATCTACAATTTTATTGAGATTAGTTCCAATCAACTCTTCATTTTTATATCCTAACATACTGGCGAAACTATCATTAACAAGAATAAAATTTTCATCAAAATCAGATATTCCAATTCCTGCTGATGTTTTTTCAACAAGACTCTTATACCAGTCTGCCACTCTAATTAGTTTATTGCGGGCTTTTTTACTTTCTGTTATATCTTTTGCCGAGCAAACAACATATTCAACTTTACCATTAGAATTTTTCACAGGCATTTTATTAATTGACAAAAGCCTTTCTTCATCTTCGTGATTGGGGACCCATTCTTCATTTTGAAGTGGCCTCCCTGTATTAAATACTTTTTTATTACCTTGTTTACAGGCCTGTGCCACATCAGAAGGGAAAATATCTTCCAAAGTCTTAAAAGCCATATCCTTTTTATCAACACCGTAAAATTCTGCATGGGCCTGGTTAACAGATCCGTAGGTATCCTCATCAATTAAATACCAGACTTGCACTGGTATTGTATCCATTATGATTTGCTGACAATCAGGGGGTTCTGCAAAATTCTTATTCTGATAATTTTCCTCACTTAGTTTGCGGACTTGCCCCAAAATATATTTTTCATCGGGAGTATTTATAGATGATATATGAATCTGTAACCAGACTTGTTTTTGTTCTTTTGTAATCGCTGAGACCTTAAATTTCATTCTCCGACTATCAGTCTTACGGGTTTGAAACTTATCTAACATTCTGATGAAAGTATTCCTATATTCAGGATGTATAAATTTGTCAATTTTTAACCTGTTGCTAGCATTCTGTGAATATCCGAGCAAAGTGGCCAGTCTGGGGTTAACATATTTAATATCGTCATTTTGGAAAACGAAAACACCTTCAGGAAAGCCGTCAATCAATTTTTTGAAGTCTTTATCTTGCATGTTAAAAGCTCCCGGGACTTAGTTTAAGACATTAAAGTACTATTTTTAGCACAAACATCTATTAGTAGAAATAGATTTTTTCAAATCATTTTTTTCTTACGCCCTATTACAAGCCGTACATAATTTCTTTATTTTCTTTACTCATCCAAATCAATCAAAAATATCATTGTAAAGAAAGATAGTAAAATTATGGCTTGATTGCAATTAATTTTATGAGCTTAAACGTGTGTTTTTTTTTGTAGCATTATTTTTAATTGACTATTTCAATGTAATATTGATGATTGAATATGCCGCCTCTGCGAGGCTCTGGGTTTTTTGGGCCAATTTTCTGCTACAAATATGTCGCCCCTAGCGGGGCTAGTTTTGCACCCAATTCAAGATTATTTCAATAAATTCAATTTTGCTGTTACGCAATATGGACAAACAAAAAATTTTTTACATACCAATTATCAGTTTTTTAAAGATTCAAATTATAGTAGAAACGATCAATTTTTTTGGTTAGTTTGTGATTATAGCGGTTTGTAAATTTTTCCTGTCGAAAGCAAGTTTCATTAGTATCAATTAATTCATGATTCAATTTAGCAATCTTATAGCCCCGAACTTGTTTATATATACCAAGAAATTAATATTTAAAAATTAACATTGAGCACAAAATCAGAATCCTGCCACTATCAAAAAGCCCCAGAGGGGCGACATATTTGTAGAAATAGGAGCCCACCTTACCCACCAGAGCCCCGTAGGGGCGAAACAGCTTGATTTTTCATATTTTTGGATTGAGAATTGAATATGCCGCCTCTGCGAGGCTCTGGGTTTTTTTGGGCCAATTTTCTGCTACAAATATGTCGCCCCTAGCGGGGCTGGGTAAATCAAGTACAATTTTATGGACTATATGGAAAATTATTTTATTTGCAAGCCTAGAACGATTCTTAAAAAGAATTAATACCATATAACAAAAAACCTTGTAGGTTTTCAAAACCTGCAAGGTCTGAAAAATTCAGTTCAATGCTATATCTTCAATTAAATAGGTATTTCATCAAACCAAACCTTGCAGGTCAGTAAGACCTACAAGGTTATAATCACGTCTTTTCGAAAAATATTCCTTATTAGCATTTTGGAAAATAAATAAAAATTTCAATACAAAATTACGGCGATTGGACTGTACCGGTTACAGTGCGGGTAACATCACCATTCGGACTGACGACCTCAATTTTAACAGAGATATCTATATCATTATTAATTACACCTTCATCTCTTGTGATAGTAAAAGTGTAATCAGTCAAAGATGAGAAGTCATCACCTGGCTGAATGCCTTTCGTTAAATCATTTAAGCCGCCTTCCGGAAAATCAGTTGTAACAGAGGCCAAAGTATCAGCATCTCCTACCAAACTAACTGATACCTGAGTACCAGAAGCCAGAGGCATGCCATTAGCATCTTCTACAGAATAGTCAACAACTGCGGTTCCACCACTAGGCAGGGTGAAAGGATCGGGATCAACGTTTACAATTCTCGAAAGGTCAGTAATTAAGGCATAGCAGGAATCCCGGACTACCTCACCATCACCATTTGTTCTACCTTTGATTTTTATCCATGAATTTCCAGCTGGCACTTGATCAGGAGGCCAATAGGCGACTGTTGTCATGCCTCGGTCATCAGTTGAACCATCATCACTGTCATTCATTATTGCACCATCTAGATTTTCATCCAGACTGAAATATATGGGCTGTGGTTCAACAATAATGTTATAGTATTTATCGCCAAGTTGAGCATAGACATCAACTTGTTCTTCAGGATTA
>DATGCI010000309.1:0-2086 GCA_035312185.1 bacterium | reverse complement strand
ACCAAACGTTTCAGATATTGCAGGCCTGGGTGCATGTGTTTTATGGGAACGATTGTTTCATGAAAAAAATTAACGCGGGAAACCCGCAACCCAATTGCCCCTCCTCACTTTCTTTTTTTTGTTTGCAGGAACTGAGGAGTAAGGCACTACGCTTTTTCCAAGATTTCACTTGGAAAAAGAGGCCCTTTCAGGGCAGTTGATATAAAAGATGATTTCTTATATTCTGACATTTATTATTAACGACATCAGAAAAGGGAACGTCATATGAAAAAACAGGATAAATTTTCCGAACAATATATGGACTACCTTGATGGAACATATGACAGTGTTGACCGCATCGTACTTAATGCTTATTTCAGGATAGGGCAATCTCCTGGTGGTTTTCGTTTTTGGTGGCGGATGTTGATGGGAAATGATGATAAGCTTAATAACTCACAGCTAATGCGGTTTGCTGGTCGATTCAGCAGAAGGATTCATGCATATGCACAAAAAAATGGAACGCCTTTGATTCATTGCCAGACAAAAGAAAGAAAGCATAAAATCGCAGAGCCATATTTTCCAATTGATCCAAATTTTCGAGGTGTTTTTTGCATACTTGTCGGTAAGGCTCCTGCCCCTGTTTTTGATATCAAACTCTTTGAAAACGGTGGAATGGATATCCGCAGAAAAGTCCCTCAACCCTATGTTAACTATTATTTTTTTCATATCATGGATCCTGAATGGGGACATGTGGTGATAAGGTTTTGTCCCCATCCGCCTTTTAATTCTCAGATCATATTAAATGGTCATGAATATATTGCAAAGCAGGCTGAGAAGAAAAAGATACCTTTCATAAAAGAAGGGAATTGTTTTACACAAGTTTCCAACGTTCCAGGCTTGTCCCATATAGCAGATACCATGAAAGCTAAAAGCTTTGTAGGGCGCCTGGAGCAGGTCTGTGAACGTTGGATTTATTCTGCTTGTTTGTGTTTTGCATTGCCTCTGGATGAACAAGAAAAAACTGGATTTCATTATTCCTACTCTGTATATCAGGCAGAATTCAGCCGTAATCTTCTTTTCACTCGTGGACGTGTCATGGATCAGATTTTTGAAAGTGTTATTGATCGGACCCGTGCTCCACTTGATATAAAAACGATCAGAACCATCTTTGGCTATAAAAATCGACCGTATAAGAAAAACACAAAAGGCAATTCGCATAAAATTGAAGTTGTAGTTGAAAAGCTGACTTTTAACATGACTGTTTTCAAAATTAATTTTGGAAAGTTGACCGTAAAAATTTATAGCAAAGGTGAACATGTACTTCGAATAGAAGCTATGGCTCACAACACCGATGATCTCCGCTGTGGCAAAATTATTGACAGGTTTCCGGATATTGTAATCGCCTTGGAAAAAATCCTAACAAAATTTCTTTTAGTTTTGCGCAGCGTGGATATTTCCTTTATTGATTCAGGAAAATTGGAGACATGGCCACTGCCATCAAAAGTTGGTTCTGTCCGGGTCGGTGGTTTGGATGTCAATAAGCCCCGGATAAGGGCTGTTATGGATGCGGTAGTTGCTCTTTCCATCAATCCGTATGGCTTCACAGCATCTGATCTCTCAGAACTGGTTGGAAAGATTCTGAAAACAACTGATTATCACTCTCGCCAGGCATCTTATGATTTGAAAAAATTCAGAGCAAAAAATTTGGTTCAAAAGATTGGGGAATCCCACAGATATGAAGCTACTGAAAATGGTTTACGATCAATTACAGCATTCTTGATACTTCGAAATAAAATTCTTATTCCATTACTCGCCGGAGCCGAAAAAAGGGTGGAGAAAAAACCATCAACAAATATTTATGAGATAGATTCTCATTATAAAAACATTCAATCAGAAATGCAGGAAATATTTAACATTTTAAAAATTGCAGCATAATTGAATAAACAATTGATTATCGACAAAACTTTGTCGATGTGGCGCCGATAAGCGCCTACTTTTAGTCCCTGGATGTGTCTAATGTCAATTACTTTGTCCGGTCCGCGTCAATTATCTTGGCCGGTTTTTTCCATATTGATAACTGATTTTTGAATGAATATACTCCGATCTG
>DATGCI010000308.1:0-2353 GCA_035312185.1 bacterium | reverse complement strand
CTGATTTTTAATCTCTTTCTTATTGGTCCGCCTCAAAAGACTTATTAATTCAGGTATAAGGGCAGCATTCCCGGATTTCTTCACCTCCTGAAGGGTAGATGTCAGAATCTTGGTGTCATTGCTGCTCAATCCGGATCTGATTTCCCTGAATTTCTGCTGATCCTCTTCCATAAATCAATCTCGTTTTCTCCTGGTACAAAATTATAATAATTTCTAAAACTGAAACTTTACAACCGCTTTTACGTTAAAATCACCTACAAATTATTTGATGAAATCATTAAGTGGCTTTGCAGAATTTAAAACCATTCATTTTGAAGCTTCCTTAAATATAACAACTTGAACAAATCACTCTAAAATATTTCTGCCATGGATCAAAAAAAACACAGTGTATACCTCATTGCCCTGGTCGGATTTCTGATTTTTTCCTTTTCCCATTGTGTAAACGACACAAATAACATTAAAAATGCCCGTGATCCTCAATCTGAAGAGGTGGTGACCGTTGACTCTATCAACAGGCAACTGGTAGAAGACGTAAAATCCGTAAAAGAGATGTTTTATTCCATGCCTTCTCCATTGGAGGTGGCCATGATACTCAAAGAAGCGGGATCACCGTACAATCCCGAAATTTTAAATTCTCTGGGCAAGGCATCGGATTATGTGACCACCAAAAGTATGGCATTGAATCTGGGTATATATACCACCGATCTGAGTTATTCAAGTCTTTATGATCAAACCCAAACCTCCATTGATTATATTAATGCTGCGAAACAAATGGCGGAAGGACTCGGCATTTTAAATGCCATTGACAGCAAAACCATAGAACGTCTGGAGGCCAATGTTAATAACCGCAATGTAATACTGGACATCATTTCAGAAACCATTATGAATTCCAGTGCACACTTCAAGGATAGTGAGCAGAAGGCCATTTCAACGATAGTACTGATCGGCGGATGGATTGAAGGATTATATATCGCTACAAATCTTATTGAGGATAATCCCACCCAGCAGGAAATCGATAACAACGAAATGATTGCCAGAATAGCCGATCAGAAAATGGCCCTTAACACCATTAAAAAATTGATTGAAGAAGAAAAAAACAATAAACAACTGCAGTCAATAGGCACCAGAATGGAAGAATTAAAAAATATATACGATCAGATTACCATCACTACCTCCAGAGTGGTTCCGGTCAAGGATACGGCCACCAACGTAACCACACTGAAATCAGAAACCAGCATATCCATGAATCCTGAGACCTATAAGCAACTTAAACAAAAAATAAACGTAATAAGGAACAACTTTACATCATAAAATAGATATCAAAAACGGTTTTCTTTTATGAAAAAGATATTTACTATAACACTGCTGTTGGCAATATTTATGTTCTCCCCCCTCAGCGGTAAAAGCCAGTGCAAGCATTTTGCCAAACAGGTCTGTAAAAAAGAACTTGCTCCATATATTCATAACGGTAATTATAATGCAGCCATCCTCACGGAAGGAGAAAATGCCGAAATGATAAAAACCTTCTATGCCGATCAGAATTACCGGATATATATTTGTGGTTCTGCTGGCATTTCCAAAATCCGTTTCCAGGTAATGGATATCAACCGTAATGTAATCTATGACAACAAAAATGATGGGTATAAAACCAAATGGGATTTTATTCCGGAATCGAGTCAACAGTTGATCATCTCCCTAAAGGTAGGTAACAGTCACAAAGAGGGTGAGAATCCTGTCAGCGGCTGCGTGGCCATCATGGTAGGCGTCAAAGAATAACATTCATCTCATACCCCCAGTAAATAAGGGGAAATATCAGGAAAAGTCTCTTCACCAGTAAATTTTATCTGCCTTTGGGCGTCTTTTCCTTTAGTTTCTCAGAAAGATAATAGCCGGTATAGGATTGGCTGTTCCGGACAATCTCTTCCGGTTTTCCCTGGCATACAATATTCCCTCCTCCTTCACCACCTTCCGGCCCAAGATCTATGATCCAGTCGGCCGATTTAATCACTTCCATATTATGTTCTATCACCACAACGGTATGACCTTTCTGGATCAGTTTGTTGAATGACTCCAGCAGTTTGGAAATGTCGTAGTAATGCAATCCTGTGGTCGGTTCATCAAATATAAATAGCATAGGTGTATGCTGACTTTCGCTGCTGAGGAATGAAGCCAGTTTCACCCTTTGGCTCTCTCCTCCGCTCAATGTACTTGACGACTGCCCGAGTTTTAGATATCCCAGACCCACTTCCTGCAATATGGTAAGCTTCCGAACCACCTTATCTTCCTGAGTGCCCTTTCTGGCACCAAAAAAATCAATGGCCTCATCAATGGTCATCTCCAGGACCTCATAAAT
>DATGCI010000307.1:0-2676 GCA_035312185.1 bacterium | reverse complement strand
AAAATAACCAGAGGCATCAGTGAAACCTTCACTCCCGAAAAATTCGATATAAGCATCATCTATAGCATTATTTGCCCCATCGGTTACATGGAAAGTAATATCATACCTGGGTATTTTACCTGTTAGCCGGAACATATCAATATTCCAGCCACTATAAAATCCTCCAAAATCTGTTTCTCCAACTGTATATCTTACCTTTACCTGATCCGAATTATCAGCATACGCAGAAATATCAACAGTATGATCATTCCAGCTATTATCGGTATAGCTTTTGTCGTTGTACCAAACATTATCCCAGGTTGAACCACCATCAGTACTGACATCAATCTGTACAGTATCAAACTCAGGATCTTCTACATTGAGCCACCGTTTAAAATTTAATTTAACCTCTGTATAATTATTACAATTAATAACAGGACTGGTAGCTTTATATTCTCTGTCACCTAATCCTCCTGCATAATCTCCTAGAGGATTACCTCCTGTACCTCCAAGGCCGGTAAGATCCGTTCCTAAAACTTTCGAACCCTGAAAAGCACTGGATGGATCCGGATTTCCTTCATCTTCTCCACCCAATCCATTGGGATTATCTCTTTGAAATTCTTCTATTAAAGTCCATCCTTTATCTGATTCAAAATCATCAGAAAAAATTACATCATATTCTGTTTTTGCTGAAGATTCTACAGGAGCTGAATAATTATTATTTTCATCTACAGACCAGGCTGTATAATAATATAATGTTCCACTCTGTAAATTATGATGATCAAAATAAATATCCGATCCAACATAAACAACTTCTCCATTATTTATTGAATCTCCAACTGAATATGCTTGACCTTGAACAAGATTTCCCGCAAATTCTTCGGTAGAAGATACAATCACAACATCATCTCCATCTACATTCTGATCCCAGGATAAATGAACAGATGTATTACTGAGAGGAGAAGCCTGAAAATTTCCCGGACTATTTGCTACAATAGAAGAAATAATCAGAGAAAAATCTTGTTCATTATTCTGTAAAGATTCTTTATGATCAATTGTTATTTCATATATTCCACTTTCAGGTGCATCAATTTCAATTTTTTCGACATTATCTACAATATTATTGCCGGTGGAGGCAGCAGCAGATGGATTTGCAGGATCCAGAAACCAGGGTTGAAAAATACTTCCAGAGGGAGATTCGACTGATATATCCAGATCATTCACCAACATAGGATCAGTGGGATCTAACTGCGCAGAGACAGGAGTTCCTTCAGGATCGGTCCAGCACATTGTAAATTTCAGAGGACTTTCTCCATCCGAATAAACCAATAAAGTATAAGTATCACCATCATTTAGTGTTTCCTCTAAAATAAATGATGAATTATTCATTTCTGAAATTACATTTGCTGCCTTCTCTGTATTCATCAGTCCCCATCCAAATTTATAATCAGGTCCGGGATTTGCTCCTGCTTCATCGGCAGTGTGTATCATCAAACCTTTCAATGTAGCAGATTTCATGAAATTTCCATTCCCGGAAACATCTTCATAATGCTCTTGTAACAATAACAATGAACCAGTAACACTTGGCGAGGACATAGAAGTACCAGGCATAGAACCGTAATCAGAATCATTTGCCGAAGTTGGAGAATAAAGATAAAATCCATTTGCGGTTATATCAGGCTTTACTCTTCCATCATCGGCGGGCCCCCAGCTACTAAAACTGGTCATGGTGACATCTTCGGGATTTCCAGTATATCCGGTGGTTAAATCATCTGATGCGCCAACGGCAATCACATTTTTCCCCAATGCTTTGCCTGCGATACAATCATACCCGTTATCTGCTTCGCCATCATCAGGGTAAGTCCCGTTCCCCGGTCCTTCTCCTCTGTCATTGCCTGCGGATATAACAATTGTATAATAAGGAGCATCAAATGCAAGCTCATCCCATGTTGCACATTCATAGTTATAAAAACCAAATTTGTAATCTTCTTCAGTACTAATACTTGTATTCCCATACCAATCATAGCTTGACCCATTCCAACTATAACCAGCAGGTATGCCGTATGAATGGTTGGAAAGAAGTAATCCATCCGAAGCAGCATTACTCATTTCGGATAAGTCTGAATTCCAGTCGTATGCATCGACATTTGCCTGATAGGCCATGCCTTTGGCTGCATTATCCACACCTACAGCACACACAGTTCCGGTTACATGGGTTGCATGATCGCTTAATGATGAAGCACCATCACTTTTGTTTACCCTTCCTTCAAATTCCTGGTGCGAGATTCTTACTTTTCCACCATCCCATACACCAGCTGTCAAAGCAGCTCCGGACAAATTTAACCCGGCATCACCTCCACTCCAGACCTCATTTGTCGATATTGTTTTAGCGGCATCCAGATTATAAGTAATATAATAAATTGGTTCGCCATTTTCAACACGTTGAAGTTCCATGATTTTACCATTATCAAATTCTTTTCTGATAATCCAATTATTCCTTCTAGCAAGTTTGATAGCTTCTCTCTTTTCTTTTATGGATTGCTTTTTATAAAAAGCTGCACGATCTTGTAACTTTTCAACTTTGGTTTGCTGTAAAATTTTTTCCTTTCGGACTTCAGTTTGAGTAAAAACAGAACCCAATATAAAGAAAAATAATAAAATAATAATAAATATCTTACATCTTGAAATATAGTCAAC
>DATGCI010000306.1:0-8382 GCA_035312185.1 bacterium | reverse complement strand
AAATACAGGGAAAATAATCTTGTAGTCTTTACCAAAAATAATCTTAAATTATCTCTACGAGGCTGGTTTTTATCAAATAGTATAATTGCCGGCCTTTCCAGTAAATTCGATATTTATAATAAAAAGGAGAACTACCGTGATCATTAAACATTCTAAAGACGTGAAATCGAAAAAAATTGTGGAAGAAGGAGTCGAGGGCGTACATAAGCAAAGATTGCTTACTCCAGAAATGGGAGCGCCTAATTTTACTATGCGCAAATTCACTGTTGAAGAAGGTGGTTTTACTTTCTATCATGATCATGATTTTGAGCATGAAGTTTATATTCTATCCGGCAAGGGCGTTGCCCGAAAACAAGATGATGAGGTTGAAATTGGCGCAGGTGATGCAATTCTTGTGGAACCAGGTGAAATTCATCAATTTGTCAACCGGGGAAAAGATGAATTGATTTTCCTTTGTCTAATTCCCAATGATGCCAAAATGTAATCTAAAATCATAAAAATAAAGCGGGAATCCATTATGAATTTTCACAAAAAAGCATTATTCATCGTTTTAATCATTAGTTTGTTATTTTCAATGGCCAGCGCTGAAAATCCTTCAACTCTAAATCTTATGCCAGTGCCTCAGCAAATTATCCCAAAAGAGGATAAACATCGCATCGACGAAAATTTTACAATTGATATTGAGTCTAAATCAAGCGAGCGATTGCATAACTATGCTACAAGAGTGCTGCGGAGATTGACCAATCGTACCGGTCTTTTTATCAAGCAGGGCTTTGTTAAACCCGAACAGGAAATTGAGGGCGCTACTATGGTAATTACCGCCCCGAAAACACAGAAATTACAGATGAGAATGGATGAGGAGTACGCTCTTTCCATTAATGAGGACAAAATTCTGCTGACTGCTTCTACTGATATCGGTGCTATGCGCGGTCTGGAGACTTTTCTGCAACTACTGGAGGCTGATCAGGAAGGATACTATTTTCCACAAATAGAAATTCAGGATGAACCTAGATTTGACTGGCGAGGTCTGCTTATCGATGTTAGTCGTCATTTTGAACCTGTTCATGTTATTAAGAGAAATCTGGATGGTATGGCCGCTATGAAGATGAATGTTTTACACTGGCACTTGTGTGATGATCAGGGCTTTCGGGTGGAAAGCAAGACCTATCCCAAAATCCATGAAGAGGCTTCTGATGGAAATTATTACACTCAGGAGCAGATAAAAGATATTATCGAATATGCTCGTGATCGTGGTATTAGAATTGTGCCAGAATTTGATGTTCCTTCCCATGCTACCAGTTTTATTGTAGCCTATCCTGAGTTGGGAAGCCAGCCTAATCCTCCTGAAAAACTTATCAGAACCTGGGGTATTAAAGACCCCTCTTTGAATCCGGCTAAGGAATTCACCTACCAATTTTTAGATAAATTCTTTGGAGAAATGGCTGATCTTTTTCCTGATAATTATTTCCATATTGGCGGAGATGAAAACAATGGGGTAGCCTGGAAAAGTAATCCTGACATTCAAAAATTTATGAACGAGAACAATATTCCAGACAAACATGCTCTCCAGGCTTATTTTAACAATCGGGTTTTGAAAATTCTAACCAAACATGGTAAAAAAATGATTGGCTGGGAAGAAATTCTCCATGAAGATATGCCGCAAAATATTGTAATTCAGGCCTGGCGTAGTAAAAAAACTTTAGAAAAAGCAGTTAAATCCGGTTATCAGGCTATTCTTTCAAGGGGCTATTACATTGATCTGATTAAGCCGACTTATAAGCACTATTTAAATGAACCGATTGAGAATCCGGATTCATTATCCCGTGAAGAAAAGGACTTGATTTTAGGTGGAGAAGCTACAATGTGGGGAGAATTTGTCACAGAAGAAACAATCGATTCCCGCATCTGGCCTCGAACAGCAGCGATTGCGGAACGATTCTGGTCACCTGCTAATATTCGTGATCTAGATGATATGTATCGTCGCTTGGAAATGACCTCCTACCGTCTTGAGGAACTGGGTTTGACCCATCGTAAAAATTATCCTATGTTGCTTCGGCGCCTAACCCGAAATGGAAATATTACTCCACTAAGAAACTTAGTTGATGTATTAGAGCCTGTCAAAATATACCGGCGGAATAGTTTAAAAGAGGGCGGATATTATCAGTACTCACCTTATAGCAGAGTTGTTGACGCTGCCCGACCTGATCAGAAGGTTGCCCGAGAATTCAATAATATGGTCGATGAATTTTTACAGGACGCAAACTATCAGACCAATTATAAAAAGATCAAGAAGCATTTAAAAAAATGGGACCAAAATCACGAAAAGCTCCAACCAATAATCGCTTCCTCACCCATTTTGAAGGAGATTGAACCAGCTTCTGCTAATCTGGAACAATTAGCAAAAATTGGTTGTAAAGCACTTGATAAATTATACAAAAAACATAATGTAAACTGGTTGAAATATCAGTTTGTCAAAGGTCGCTACTCTATAGACGAACAAAAAGTCGAAGCTGCTATCCAGCAGGCCAGCCAGCCAGTGGCTCAAACGGAAATTATGGTGGTTTCAGCTATTGAGAAATTAATTAATGAGGCTGTAAAATAAATTATGAGCGATAGTAAATTCGGTACAACATGGTGGGGCAAAGCCTGGTTAAAAGCCCTTAAAAAAATTGATTATTCCAACAAGATTGAAAAAGGTCAAGAAGGTGCTGAAAAGGGCCTGGTAGATTCTATCAAAATTCAGGGAAATTCTATTGATGCTCTCGTTAATGATGAGGAGAGGGCAACGCCCTATAATGTTAGTATTGAATTTCCTCAATTTTCTGACTTTGAAAATGAAGAGATTCACGATATAATTGAATCCAATCATTACTACATCTCTCAGCTGGAATCTAAGAAACTTCCGCCTAATCTAAAGACCGAACTTGATGAACAGATGATCGATCTTTTTCCTTTTTCCATGAATGAAATTGAAATGACTTGTAATTGTGTAGAAGAAAAGCAGCCCTGCAAACATGTGGCGGCCGTTTTTCATCTGATTGCCGGTGAAATTGACAAAAATCCTTTTCTGATCTTCACGCTACGAGGTTTTGATATTTATCAGTTTGTCAAAGAGGAAGATGAATCTGAAAGTGAGGTGGATTCTATTTCTCAGATTGAAGATTTCTTAACCGGCAAGAAAAAATCTACTGCAGTTTCCAGTGATAATTCAGTCTATGAGACCAATGATCTATCCATTATTCCGGATGAAATGGATAATATCAAAAAACTGCTTACAGAAAAACCTCTTTTCTACAAGGAAGACGATTTCAAAGAGGAGTTCATCAAGGCCTATGAAAAATTTGGCACTCGCTTAAGAGGATTCCTCAGAGACAAAGAAAAGGAAAGTGTTGAAAATGCGGAAAATATTTATGATCATATTGAAATAAAAATAAAAAATAATAGCTTTGATTTTGACGGTGTTCTGAAGGGTGAAGATAGCAGTTTAAGATTCAATCTGGAGGATATGAATGAATTTATTGAATACCTTCATCTTCATAGTCTAGGAGATATAACTGATTACTCGCCTATGATGGCTTTTATGGCGCAAATTTACAGTTTTACGCTTATGTTGATGCGCAGAAATGCCTATATTCCGGAGATATTCTCGATCGCTCAGGATGAATATATGATCCGCTGGATACCAGCCCTTTATGAAGAGAATATCCGCAAAATCTATAATGATATGATAGACAAACTGCCAGCTGATATTGTCCATTTTAAAGGCAAACAGATGTATCCGGAAGAGCAGGTCAATTTCCTGATTTCTTTCATTATTTCTCATTTTCAGCGAGACTTTGACATTTGTCCTAAACGTGATAAAACTGGATTGCTGTATTTGTTCTTCTTTTTTGAAGTTTATACAGAATTGGATTTCGAGGATCGCCAAACTGCTAAAACCATACATCTGTGGTTAAGCCAATTTTACATCAAAGAAAAGCACTATACCATTATTGTCAAAATTGATGAATCAAAGCGCCATGGCGATCGCTTTTTTCTACAAATTTTAATTAATAAAGAGGAATATGACGAACCTCAGCATTTAAAGAAATATTTATCTGGTTCTCCTCCTGAGAAAAATTTTGTTCTCAAAGACCTTTCTCTTTTATCCAACTATTTACCTCAGATAAACGATTTTTTGCAGATGGAAGCCGGACAAAAAAAATTGACAATATTTTCTGATACTTTTGTTGATGTCTGGTTTGAAGCTCTGCCCATCATTCACACCCTGGGTGTCAAAACAATTTTGCCGGAAGCGCTCAAGGAGGTCTTTACTCCTTCAGTTTCACTGGATATGCAGGTTGTAGAGGAGTATAATGAGAGCGCAGTTTCCTATGTAGATATAAAATCCTTGTTGGACTTTAAGTGGAATATTGCCATTGGTGATAATTTTCTGGATAAGAAGGAATTTAAATCTCTGGTTGAAAACTACTCCGGGATTGTAAAGCACAAAGACTCTTACGTTTATATTGACAAAGAAAAATCTGGGCAATTATTAAATAAACTGGACAAAAAGCCAAAGCTAAATAAAAATGACATTCTTAAAGTCGGATTAAAGGATGAATACAATTCTAATAAGATTAAAACTGATCAAGATTTTAATCAGCTTTTCAATAATCTTTTTTCGAGAAGAAATCCCAACCTACCAGAAGGTCTAAAGGGTGAATTGCGCCATTATCAGAAAAGAGGTTACAAGTGGCTGTATAATAATTACAAAGCCGGAATTGGTTCATTAATAGCTGACGATATGGGACTTGGGAAAACAGTTCAAGTAATTGCCTTAATATTGAAGCTCAAAGAGGAACAAAATCTCAAGGACAATTCGGTACTTATTATTGTTCCAGCCACTCTGATAACTAACTGGTACCATGAAATTAATAAATTTGCACCGCAACTGTCTATTAACATTTATCATGGTCAGGACAGAGAACTTAATAAAAGTGATGGTGAAATTGTAATCACTACCTACAGCCTGGCCCGTATCGATAAGAAAAACCTAAATAAGTATAAATGGCAAATCATCATTTCCGATGAAACTCAAAAAATTAAAAATCCTTCCAGTCGTCAGACCAGAGCAGTCAAAGATTTAAAGGCCACCAATAAAATTGCAATGACTGGTACTCCAGTTGAGAATAGGCTTATGGATTACTGGAGTATTTTTGATTTTATTATGGATAATTTTCTGGGTCCCCGCTCCAAATTCAAACATAATTTTGCTATTCCCATTGAACGCTATCGTGATCAGAAAAAACTGCAGGAATTTCGTAATATTACAGCGCCATTTATTATGCGCCGGGTTAAAACTGATCCCAATGTAATTGATGATCTACCAGAAAAAATGGAACTCGATGAATATACAACTTTGAAAACTCACCAGGCAGCTCTTTATCAAAAAGTTATTAATGAGGCTGAAAAACATTTGCGAAAATCAAAAGATATGGATCGCAAAGGACAAATTTTCAAATTATTGAATTCTTTGAAACAGGTCTGCAATCACCCGGCCCATTATCTAAAAGAGGATTCAGGCGACCTTCAGGAGTCCGGAAAAACAGAACTATTAACAGAACTTCTTGATAAAATTTTTGCCCGCAAGGAAAAAGCCTTGATATTTACTCAGTATGTGCAAATGGGTGAATTGTTAGTTGACATGCTGGAAGAAAAATATGGGTTCAAGCCTCTCTTTCTGCATGGAAGTTTGACCCGTAAAAAACGAGATAGACTGATCGAAAAATTCCAGAATGATTCCCGCTGCAAAGTATTTATTCTCTCTCTGCGGGCTGGTGGAGTTGGATTGAATTTAACTTCAGCCAATCACGTTATTCATTATGATCTTTGGTGGAACCCTGCTGTAGAAAATCAGGCTACTGATCGTGCTTTTCGCATTGGACAGGAAAAGGATGTTACCTCTTACCGGCTGATAACGGAGGGTACTTTTGAAGAACGTATTAATGAAATCCTGAATCGCAAAAAGAAATTGGCTGATATGACAGTGCGGACAGGAGAAAAATGGATAACAGAATTATCAGACGAAGAATTGCATGATCTTATTAAATTGGACCGACAAAATTAAATAAGGGATAAGAGGCTGATAGGATAGTTGGAGGATTGGATTAACTAATTGAATTGCTCTTGTTTTTGAAATTTGTAATAGCGAGAAGGGTTCAGGACTTTTCCAGTTTAGCAACCAGATAGCCAACTGCCATAATAGCTGAAATTCCGATAAAAGCCCAGGAGATACCAAAATTATCAGCCAGAGCACCAATTATAGGTGCAATTATAATAATGAAAAAGGTTTTCATCTGAGATTCGACAGATAGACCAGTTGCCATAGAAACATCAGGAATATAATTACTGATATAGGTGACTGCCATAGGACGGCGACTATTCTGTAAAACATGAAAAAATATAAACATTAATACAGGAATAATTTCTATTCCATATAAATGCCCGATTCCACTGGCGACAACCACAAAAACGCCGAGTAGATAGGTTATGTTCATACCCTTTTGGGATGATTGAAATAGGTCTCGAACTTTATAAGCATTTTGACTGGCATAAGATGTTATGAAAAATAGTACGAAATAAACAACACCAATAACTACTGCAGTCCGCTTATCTCCGCTCAAACTAACTAATACAGGCAGAGAAAGAGCAAAAGCCTTCAGGATTGGCTGGAGATAATCCTCAAGAGCCTTAAAAAAACCATCAAATAATGCTGAAGTTAAGAGTCCTTTTCGAGCTTTTTGATGCTTTAAAAATAAGAAAAAATCGGAGAGACTTTTGTTCTCATGTTTTGAAGTATCGGGCATATTCAAATTGTCAGGATAGCTCATCATAAGAAAAAGCTCCATAACATAGGGAATCAAAGTTACTAAAAATATTCGGCTGTAAGAGCCACTATAAAATACAATTGCTCCGGCAAAAAGAGCAGAAACAGCCGAGCCTCTTTTTGACCAGCTTCGAGTATGACCATAATATTCAGTTTTTTTATCAGCAATATTATTTAAATCCAAATATTTAAAAATCATAGACTTATGAGTTCCAGAACGCAAAGCTTCACCAATTCCAAAAAAGAACATAGCAAAAATAAAGGCTACAAAAAAGGGCAGAAAATAGAAAATCAAAAAGGAAATGATATAGGCTGAAAATGCTCCAACCATGGTAATTTTTCTACCATGCTTATCGGCGAAAACTCCCGTTGGAATTTCAAATAATATCTTAAAGACCTCCCGTAATGAAATCAAAATACCGATCTGGAAGTAGGATATACCACTCTCCAGAAAATAGAGCAGTAAAAAGGGCTTGTAAAAGCGTAGATTTTTCAAAAATCCATAAGCACAAAATTTATAATACTGAAGATTTTTGGGGATCATAAGAACATTTTCTGATTGATTTTTATAAACTTAAGAATTTAATATAAAGTTTGTTTGGCAAAGCTATATTTTCATCAATTTACTGCAAAAATGATAAATTCTTTCTGTCATTATTCCGGTTTTTCTTCACCATAATAGAGAGTCAGATGGGGAAATGGGATTTCAATATCATCCTTATCAAAGCGTTTTTTTAGACGACGCTGATATTCACGACCAACTTTTTTGTGTTTCAAAGGTAGAGTTTTGGAAACGGCTTTGATAATGACTGCAGAATCACCAAATTTATCGAGACCGAGAATTTCAAGCGGTTCCAGTATAAAATCTTTGTAATCGGCATCCTGTCGTAATTCTTCATCAATTTCTTTCATAACTCCCATAACCTGATCCACGTCTTCCTTATATGCAACCCCCACATCATATACATACTTGGAATAATCGCGAGTTTTATTGGTCACAACAGTTATTTCGCCATTTGGTATAAAATGGACATTACCAGAAATATCTCTGAGGCGAGTCATTTTTAAATTGACACTTTCAACCTGGCCTTCTTTGCCGGCTACTTCAACCCAATCACCAACTCGAATCTGATCCTGAACCAAAATAAATGTTCCACTAATCACATCTTTGACCAGACTTTGGGCTCCAAAACCTACAGCAACACCTACAACTCCAGCAGCCGCCAGTATTGGGCCGATTTCTATGCCCAGTTCACCCAGGATTATGATTGCCGCGATTACAAAAACTATAATCTGAAATACATATTTGAATACAGATCTTAGTGTATCAATTCTCTTCGCAAATTCGCCGTCACCAGGTTTCTGTTTTTTAATTCTACTGGTCAGTTTTTTGGTTATAAGATTAATTAACCTGGTAACAAGAAAAACAACCACGAAAACTAGCACAATTTGGAGTGCTGATTGTAAGTAACCTTTTTCCACAAAAAGTTGTTTTATATTTTGTAAATCCATTT
>DATGCI010000305.1:0-2778 GCA_035312185.1 bacterium | reverse complement strand
TAAATAGAATATCTTTGGCTACTTTATCAGCATTAAAAACAGGACAGCCTTTTTCCTGTAAAAAATGGCAGGCTGTTGATTTGCCAGAGGCTAGTCCACCTGTTATTCCTAGCTTGATCACCTTATAAATTCTCCAGTACTTCCTTTATATTGGCGTAAACTTCTTCCGGAGTGCCTTCAGACTCTACGCGCTTGAGTTTACCGCCGCCTTCGTAATAATCAATTAAAGGTTCGGTCTCCTCTTCGTAAACTTTGAGACGGTTGAGTACGGTTTCCTTCTTATCATCATCGCGTTGAACCAATTCTCCGCCACACTCATCACAAACTCCTTCTTCTTTTGGCGGCATGAACAATAAATTGTAAACCTTTTTGCAATTTTTACAGGTGCGGCGGGCGGTTAAGCGCTCGACAATAATATTGCGGTCAACTTCCATCACAATAATAGCATCGAGTTCTTCATCGTGCTGCTTGTAGAGTTCATCAAGACCTTCTGCCTGGGGAACTGTACGGGGAAAACCATCCAGAATATAGCCGGAAGGAGCATTTTCGCCAAATAATTTTTTGTCCATCATTCCCAGAATAACTTCGTCAGGCACCAGATCACCTTTGTCCATATATTCTTTGGCCTTTTTGCCCAGCTCAGTATTGTTGCTAACTTCAGCTCTAAGAATATCGCCAGTTGATATCTGAACAGTGTCATAATCATTACAAATTTTTTGGGCCTGTGTTCCTTTACCCGCTCCAGGCGGTCCCAGCATAATTAGTTTCATTTGATTGTCTCCATTTTATTTATTTTAGTTTAAATTTGTCTCTATAAAAAATTTAAAATTGACTCCAGGTTTACATCAAAATACCGGCAATTGAAGCCGTTATCCAGGAAGCAAAAGCACCACCGAACATGGCCTTGAGTGCCAATTTGGAAAGATCAGAGCGCCGCGACGGTGCCAGAGCACTAATTCCACCGATTTGAATGCCGATACTGGCAAAATTGGCAAATCCGCACAGGGCATAAGTCGCAATCACCTCGGCTTTGGCACTTATAGCGCCCTGTTTGATCAGATCAGCCAGGCTTCCATAGGCTACAAACTCAGTCAAAGTCAATTTAATTCCCAGCAAATTTCCGACCTCAACAGCATTTTGCCAGGAGACTCCCATTAACCAGGCCAGAGGACGAAAAACAGTGCCAAAAAATGTCTTTATACTACCGGGAAAGATTCCATTAAATTCGCCTGTTACCGGTGACATGCTGCTCACAGTCTCATAATTCACATAGGCACCCTGCAAAAGGCGGCCGTCGATTAATTTGTCAGCAAAATTGAGAATCAGATCCAGCAGACCGATCAGAGCAATAAAAGCGATCAGCATAGCACCAACATTGACAGCCAGTTTGATACCATCGGTGACTCCCTGCGTGGCAGCATCGAGCAAATTACTGGATTTGATAATATCTTCGGGAATTTCCACATCTCCTGCCGTTTCTGAGTGTTGAGTTTCAGGGAAAAGAATCTTACCCATTACGATGGCGGCCGGTGCCGACATCACGCTAGCAGCGATCAAATGTCCAGCCGGTATGCCCATGGCAATGTAACCAGCCAGTACACCGCCAGCAATAGTCGCAAATCCCCCCACCATAATTGTCATTAATTCTGATTTGGTCATGTTTTCCAAAAAGGGCTTGATCAAGAGCGGCGCTTCGGTTTGTCCTACAAAAATATTAGAGCTACAGGAGAGCGTTTCAGCGCCACTTGTGCCCATTGTCCATTTCATGAATTTAGCCATAGCTATTACAATTTTTTGCATTACTCCCAGATGATAGAGAATGGACATAAAGGCCGAGAAGAAGATTATGACCGGCAAAACAGTAAAGGCAAATTGATTACCAAATCCGGGCCAGCTATTGGATTCCGGGAAAAAATATTTGTCAAGCGCCAAATTACCAAATAAAAATTCAGCCCCCAGATCGGAAAGATTGAGAAATTTTTTGACTTTGAGGCTAACCAGATGAAATATCTTATCTCCGGTCATTCCTGCATTTAACAACCACACAAAGCCGGCCAGGAGCATTATAGCTGCTAAAAATTTTTGATATTTATGCTGGTTGAAAAGAGGTAAAATAAAAAGCGCAGCCAGAGCCAGCCAGAATATCCAGCCGCTCAGTCCCAGGCCGCGAATAAAATACATTAGACCGGCAAAAACTACAATTCCGGCAATTATAGAAGCCATTCTTAAAATTTGATTTTGACGGTTAGGGCCCTTATTGATAAAATCTTTGAACATATAAATAATCAGAGCTGCAATGAACAGCAACATCGCGCTGAAAGACAGCCAGCCCTCTCCCAGAATAATTGCCGCAAATAGAAACTGAAGCCCCAGTCCCCAGATGATTATGCGGGGTTTGATTCGGCGCCTGTTATTTGATAATAAAAATGCAAGTCCAAGAAGTGCAATGATTCCTAAAACACCTGTAAAACGCATATTTTCTCCACTATAATATTATTGAATAAATAGAGACCGCTAGGCCTATTCCTCAGATTTGCCAGATGTATCCCGACTGCGAATTTCCCGCCCTCTTTCCTCAAAATGTTTGATCAAAACCTGAGCTTGCTCGTTACCCAGTTTTGCCGCCTTGACAAAGTCGTAAACCGCCTTTTCATGCCGATCTTGATTCAGATAAATCGAACCTCGATTATAATAGGCTTTTTCGTAATTGGGATCCAGCTTGATCGCAATCGTAAAATCGCCAATAGCAGCCTCATATTTTTTTAGATTGACCCGGGC
>DATGCI010000304.1:0-2603 GCA_035312185.1 bacterium | reverse complement strand
CCTGTAATTGATGAAATACTATTGGTAATAGCGTGTAAAATAACATCCGCATCGCTGTTGCCTTTGAGCGGCGGATGACCGGAAAAAGTGACGCCACCAAGAACCAGCTTTTTGCTGCTATTCTTATTGTCAAACCGATGGCTGTCCTGGCCTAATCCTGTTTTTACTTCCATGATTCTCTCTCTTTTAAATAAGCTCGTGCCATGAGCAAGTCTTCCCGGTGAGTGATCTTAAAATTATATTTGTTGCCCTGGACAATATGGACAGGATGAATTTTTTCAACCAGGCTGGCTTCATCAGTGGCCTGAAAATAATTTTGCTTAGCCTTTTTAAAGGCGGTCTGGAGAATATTTTTCTGAAAAGTCTGGGGCGTTTGGGCTTTCCAGATACGACTGCGATCGAGTGTGTTGGTAACCTCTCTATCCACTACTTCTTTGAGAGTGTCAGTAGAGGGAATCGCTGTCAAAGCTGCTCCTTTTTCCCGGGCCATTTTGATATTTTCAGTGATAATCTTCTGGCTGATAAAGGGCCGTACCCCATCATGAACTAAAACAATTTCAGAGTCCTGAGATATTTTTTTGAGTCCATTTTCTACTGATTCCTGCCGGGATTCACCGCCCTGGCATATTATAAAATTGTGACCTCTAAGATTTTTGGGGAGTGAAATTTGTAATTCCCGTGAATCTATATATTCTTGGGCAACAACAAGAATTGTTTGCTCAATATCTGGATGTTTACCGAAATGGGATAAGGTGTGATGGAGTATAGTATGATCATCAAGATTGAGAAACTGCTTGGGAAGCCGGGCTTTCATACGATTGCCCCGCCCAGCTGCTACTATGATGGCGCTTACAGAATTCAAAATACACTCTATTCAATAAACATTGCATCGCCATAGCTGAAAAAGCGATATTCTTTCTTAATGGCTTCTTTATAACTTTTCATCAAAAATTCGTGTCCAGCAAAAGCTGATGCTAACATTAAGAGGGTTGATTCCGGTTGATGAAAATTGGTGATCAGAGCATCGACCATCTTGAATTCGTAAGGCGGATAGATGAATTCATCAGTCCAGCCTTTGCCGGGGGCTACATTAAAACCGGCTACTGTCACAGTTTCTAAAGTTCGCACTACCGAAGTTCCAACAGCAACTACCCGGCGGTTTTCATCTTTGGCTTTGTTAAGAGCATCTGCAGTATCAGGCCCGAGTTCATAGTATTCAGAATCCATTCTATGTCGGGAAAGATCTTCTACAGTAACAGGTTTGAAAGTACCCAGGCCGATATGGAGGATTACGTCTTTGAGGATTACGCCCTTGTCCTCTAATTTTTTCATAATATCCTCAGTAAAATGCAGGCCTGCTGTTGGTGCAGCTACAGCACCGCGTTCTTCAGCAAAAACTGTTTGATATCTTTCTTTGTCCTCTTTTTCCGGTTCTCTGTCCATATAAGGTGGTAGAGGACATTCGCCTTTTTCATCGATGATCTTGTATAGTTCCTGCTGGGTAACATCTTTGAAGCGGACAACCCGACCACCGGATACTGTATTGTCAACAACATCGCCAACAACATCGTTAGTTATTTCCAGTTTATTACCAATTCGGACTTTACGAGCAGGTTTCACAGAAACTTCCCAGAGATTTTCTGACAATTCCCGTAGAAGTAGAAGTTCTACTTTTGCTCCAGTTCTACTTTTATTAGCATAAATGCGAGCTGGATATACTTTTGTTTTGTTAACTACTAGCACATCGCCTTTATGCAAATGATCAACAAGATCTTTGAATTTCTTGTGATGAATTGTCTTTTCTTTGCGGTTAAGAACCATTAGTTGTGATTCATCCCTTTTATCAGTGGGATATTTTGCGATTAATTCTTTGGGAAGTTCGTATTTAAAATCTGATAATTTCATTATTGCGCTCCCTTTAAAACAAGTTTTTTTGTTTATTCTGATCGTCTTTTCTTAGATACTTATAAGTCTTATGTGTTACAACCCTTCCGCGTGCTGTTCTTTGCAGGTAACCCTGTTGAATTAAAAAAGGTTCATAAACATCCTCAATTGTACTTTTATCTTCAGCAACAGCCACAGCAAGGCTTTTTAAACCGACCGGACCGCCATCAAATTTATCAATAATTGTTGTCAATATTTTGCGATCCATGGCATCCAGGCCTTTTTTATCTATATCAAGCATTTGCAGTGAATCTGAAGCCACTTCCTGATCAATGACACCTTCAGCCTTGATCTGAGCATAATCCCGGGTTCGCCGTAAAATTCGGTTGGCTATGCGGGGCGTTCCTCTTGAGCGTTTGGCAATTTCCATAGCACCTTCGCGATCAATATCTACATTGAGAATGTCAGCAGAGCGTACGATGATCTTGTAGAGTTCTTCCGGTTGATAGTAATTCAGTCGCAGCACGACGCCAAATCTTTCCCGCATAGGAGATGTGAGGCGTCCCAGACGGGTTGTTGCGCCAACCAGGGTAAATTTTTCCAGATTGAGCTGAATGCTGCGAGCGCTAGGCCCCTGATCAATTACAATATCGATAAAATAGTCTTCCATAGCTGAGTAGAGATATTCTTCGACTACATTATTCATTCTATGTATTTCA
>DATGCI010000303.1:0-2302 GCA_035312185.1 bacterium | reverse complement strand
AAGTAATTCACTATGCTATATAAATTAAAACATTCTGTATTTGTATTCCTTTTTCTGGCAGTCTTTATTCAAATAAAAGCTCAGAATGACTATGAAGGTTTTATTGTAAAAAATGTCGAATTCAAGGGCAACACCTCCTTTTCACGAAAGGAATTGATGGAACAAGTCACTATTCACGGTACCAATTTCTTTCGCAGAACTATTCTTCGCAAAGAGCCTTTTCTCTATAGCGAAGAATATGTCCAGATCAGCCTGGAGAATTTGAAAAAATTTTACCAGAGTGAAGGCTTTCTACATGCCCGAATTTCTAAAACTATTATTCCCGAACAAAAAAATCGGCAGATTCAGCAACTAACCATAAATATTTCTCAAGGAGAAGCAGTACAGGCTGGTAATATCACATATAATTTTCTCAAGGACTCATCACTTTCATCTCCAGAAATTCAGAAAATAATGGCTCACATCAAAAAAAATAGAAAGATAGACCGAGGACAGCGTTTTCGCGATCAGTATTTTCAAGAAGACCGGGAAATGATGGCAAAGGAGTTCAAAGAAGCTGGATATGCTCTTGCCAGCATTAATTACGAGCTCAATCTCAGTGAAAACCAAACTACGGTCAATATTAATTGGCAGATTAAAAGAGGGCCTCATTGCAAAATCGGCCGTACAATTGTCACCGGTAACGATCATATTGATAGATTTTTTATTTTAAAATACAGAAGTTATCAGAAAGGCGAGACCTTCACAGAAGAGGAGCTTGCCAAAACCCAGGAAAATTTATACGACCTAGGGCTTTTTCAGATTGTAACAGTCAAAGCCGGGTACCAGGAACGCCAGGGTAATATTATTCCCGTTAAAATCAATGTCAAAGAATCACCGCGCTTAAATACTCAATTTGGATTGGGTTATGGAACGGAAGATAAATTTCGCACTTTTGTAAATTTCCAAAGGGCCAATCTGTTTGGAGGAGCTCGTCGCATTGAACTATTGGCCAAACATTCCGGACTGGAACTTTATAATATTAATTTCAAATATATTCAACCACATTTTCTGACTCGTCGAACAACTCTAACAATAAATCCCTTTCTACGCCACGAGACTGAGCCAGGATATGAAACCCGTAGATTTGGTTTTAACCTACCTGTTTCTCACACTTTTTCGAGAACTTACAAAGTCTCTTTCAACTATTATCTGGAACAGGTAGGACAGACAACTAGCAGTCGGGAAATGGATCCGCTCAAAAAATCGCCTTCTCTTTACAACAAATCCGGTCTGATCATTAGTACAGAATGGAAAACTTCGCAACCTATGTTTTTTCCTGAGCAGGGCCACTTTGCAAATTTGAGTTACAAAATTAATGGTTTTCTCTTTCAAAGTGATTTTAATTATTCCCGTCTTCTACTGGATTTGCGTAAATACAATAGAGTTGGAGATATGGTTGTGGCTTCCCGGTTGAAAATTGGCGGAATAGAATCTGCTGACGCCAGTAATTTTGTTCCGGTGGAAGACCGGTTCTATAGTGGCGGAAGTATGTCAATTCGCGGTTGGTCAAGAGGAAAACTAGGCCCTATTGCCGAAGATCCAATAGGCGGAAAAAGTTTGCTAGAAGCCAGTCTGGAATTACGTTTTCCTGTGTACAAAAAATTATCCGCTGTAATTTTCTCCGATGGCGGCAATGCCTGGCTAGATTCCTATACTTATAAATTCCATGACCTGCGCTATGCTATGGGATTTGGATTAAGGTATAGAACTCCCATCGGTCCTGTTCGTATCGACATTGCCCGCCCAGTCGCCGATCCCAAAGAATCTTTTGAATATCATCTCAATATAGGTCAGGCTTTCTAATGTTCAAAAAATTACCCAAAATAGCAAAAATTTCACTATCAATTCTGGCCGGTCTAATTTTGATTTTGCTTCTCCTTTATATCACAATTCAAACACCACTTTTCAAAAATCAGGTGCGAAATTATCTTAATAAAAAAATTAGCCAGACGACCCAAACTGATTTTAATATTGGAAAAATTAGAGGCAATCTGCTTGCAAAAGCTGAACTCAGTAACATCTCTATGAAAGTTGATCAGAACACAATCCTTTCAATTTCAAATATAAAATTAAAATACAGCCCATTTCCATTATTAAGAAGGCATGTTGATGTGGATTCAATTGCCCTTCAATCACCTTATATCAATCTTGAAGGATTCCTTTCTATGCTGGATAATTTATCTAAAAAACCAGATTCAGTTTCCCAACCTAGCCCTCAGGACACAAATTCAGAGTCAAAAGGCTACAGGATTCGCCTGGC
>DATGCI010000302.1:0-2303 GCA_035312185.1 bacterium | reverse complement strand
CCCGGGTATTCCAGGTTACAAAATAGTGCCAAGTAAAATTGTGAATAATCGCTAATTCGATAGCAATAGCACCGGCTACTGGAACAGCCATCTCTAGCCGACCGTGTAATAACCATAGAATAGCTAAATTTACCAGTGTGCCAATCCAGGCAATGAATTGAAATCTTATGATCTTTCTGATATTAATATTGCGTAATTTCAAAATCTCTCCATACAGGAAAAACCTGTAGACTAATTTATTTTGTTTACTATCAAAAACAAAGACATTTGAGGGAAGCTATTGGGATTTATGATGATTCTATTTGTTGAAGAAAATTATCTCAATCACTATTATCTAATTCCCTTCCTTTTCTTTTCTCCATGAATTTATCCTCAATTTTCCTTAAAATATCCTATAGTAGAGGAGTTTTTATGGGTCTGGAAATAGAAAGAAAATTTTTAGTAACCAATAATCATTATAAATCAGAAAAGTTGATCGATAAAATTGAAATCACTCAGGGCTATATTACTCTCGACAAGGAAAAAGTAATCAGAATAAGAATTGCCGATGACCAGGCTTATTTAACATTAAAAGGACTGGCAACTGAAGTTACCCGACATGAATTTGAATACAATATTCCAGTTGATGAAGCCCGAGAAATGTTGAAAATTTTCTGCTATCAGCCCATTATCAAAAAAACACGGTATTTAATCGAATATAAAGATCATATCTGGGAAATCGATGAATTTCACAATGAAAATGATGGGCTTGAAATTGCTGAAATCGAACTTGATTCAGAGGATGAGAACTTCTCCAAGCCGGCATTTATTGGAAATGAGGTTACAACCGATCGCCGCTATTATAATTTTAATCTTGTTGTAAACCCCTACCAGGATTGGAAGAAAAATTGATTTTATATCTATCTTGCAAATTATCATATAAAACCAATGAAATTAACAATTTTGAAATCTGAATTTCTGGATTTAAATTATCCGATTAATTTTTTTAATTATTTTAGAGGTTATCAAAAATGAAAGCAACACAAGTCACTCTAGGAATAGACATCGGTGGTACAAACACTGTTTTTGGTCTGGTCGATAGCGATGGAAAGCGCTATTATCACAACTCTATTCCTACGGATACTAGCAAAGAGCCGCCCAAATTATTCAGCAATATCTGTACACATGTGGAATCTTTTTTGGAAGACTCCCAGTTCAAACTTGTGGGGGTTGGAATTGGTGCTCCTAATGCAAATTATTATTCCGGCAAAATAGAAAATCCTGTTAATCTGGACTGGGGTTATGTTAATGTTGTTGATTTCTTCAAAAAATATTTCAAAGTGCCTTCTTTTGTAACTAATGATGCTAATGCTGCTGCAATTGGAGAGATGAAATTTGGTGTTGCCCGGGATATGAAAAATTTTATTGAGATAACTCTAGGAACCGGCCTTGGTAGCGGACTTGTTGTTAATGGTGAAGTTGTTTACGGTCACGATGGATTTGCCGGTGAACTCGGACATGTTGAGGTTCGTGAGAATGGTCGGGAATGCGGCTGCGGTCAAAAAGGCTGCCTTGAAACCTATGCTTCCGCCAGTGGTTTAGTACGCACAACTCTTGAATTATTAGCTTATTATCGTGATAAGAGCTCTCTGCGGGAGATTCAACCCATAAATCTCACTTCCAAAAAGGTATATGAACTGGCTATAGATGGTGATAAAATTGCAAAAAAAGCATTCGATATAACCGGTCATTACCTGGGAAAAGCTTTTGCAAATTTCACTGCTGCTCTTAGTCCGGAAGCTTTTATTTTATATGGTGGTTTGGCTAATGCGGGTGATATTTTAATTGATCCAACAAAAGAAACTATGGAAGAAGACATGATGCCTAATTTTAAAGATAAAGTCAAAATTTTACTCTCTGGCCTTCCATCCGATGAAGTTGCTGTGATGGGTACAGCTGCTCTGGCCTGGCACGAGCTTAGCAAATAAATCCGTAAATTAACGCGTATTATAAAAATAATAGAAATACAACAGCCCCTCACCTATCGATGAGGGGCTGTTTTTATCGGAAAATCTATGATTATTGATCTATTTACATAGATTTTTCTTTGTCGCGCCAATCAAGGGCACCAACAGGACATTCTTTGATACATTCACCACAGTCTGCACAGGAGAGTGGTAGCTGTTCACCAAAAGCAGTGGTGATATTGGTATCAAATCCTCTTTCCCGGAAATCAAGAAGCGATTCATTGACTACTTCCTTACAGACTTTTACGCAAGTTCCACACTTGATACATTTGTTTCTATCAATAATGATATCAGGAT